>JALNVF010000015.1 GCA_023231445.1 Treponema sp.
TGAAGCTCTGCTGAAAGAACTGACCCAGCTGCTTACCGGAATTTCAATGATAAAAGAATTAACAAAACGCACGCGCGACTATCTTGTTTCGTTCGGTGAACGTATGTCTGTCCGTATGATGGCAGCATATCTGGAAAAAGAAGGAATTCCTGCGCAGTATTATGACGCATGGGATGTTGGTATTTTAAGTGACAGTAATTTTATGTCCGCAGAGCTGCTTGACGAAGTGTGGAATACAATACCTGCACATCTTGGTGGATACCGCGATGGTATAAGCAGCGCGGTTCCTGTCGTAACCGGATTTATTGCAAAAGACAAAAACGGAAGTATTACGACTCTTGGCCGCGGGGGAAGTGATCTTACCGCGACGATTATCGGTGCGGCCATGAAGGCTGATGAGATACAGACATGGAAAGATGTTGACGGTATTATGACGACTGATCCCCGTATCTGTCCGGACGCACGGCTGGTACCCGAAGTAACGTATGAAGAGGCACAGGAACTTGCTATGTTCGGTGCACAGGTGCTTCATCCTCGGTCAATGCTTCCGTGCAGGCGTTCAGGAACACCTGTCCGTGTAAAAAATTCGTACAACATCGAAAGTCCGGGATCGATCATTGTTGAAAAACATTCGGGGAAGGTACCTCCGGTCTGTGCTATTACCGACGTAAAGCATGTAACTCTTATTGATATTGTTTCGACACGTATGCTGGGCGCAGCAGGATTTTTAGCGCACATATTTAATCAGTTTCTTAAGTGGAACATCAGCATAGACGTTATTGCAACAAGTGAAGTTTCTGTGTCGCTCACCGTGAACTGTAGAACTGACCTTACGGGGCTTGTGGAGGATCTTGGAAGAGTTGCTGAAGTGCATACGCGTTCGGAAAAGGCTATAGTTACCATTATCTGTGATGCGTCTCATTCGTCTGCTATTCTTTCCACCGGTTTTGATGCGCTTGCCGACGAAGGTATCAACGTACAGATGATAAGTCAGGGAGCGAGCAAAGTTAATATCAGCATGATTGTTGATGATGACGAGGCGGACCGTACGGTACAGATTCTTCACCGCGCGTATTTCGGCTGAATTACGGTTGTTTTACCCGGCCGCCGGTATGATTGAAACTGCATTGGTTTCATTATATTATGTAATACATGAATCTTAACGATATTCGTGCAAATGCGTATAAAGACGGTGCCCGGGCTGGAAAATCCGGGGATGATAAATCAAAAGAACAGCCGTTTGTTCCTTCGCGGACAGAACGGGTAAACGACCGGCCGACGGATGCGGGAAACGGAAAGCAGACGTTCGGCGGCGTCAACCGGGAAGTTGACGATATTTTTAAGAATAGTAAAAAACTTTCCAGACAGCTCAATTCTCCGGGTACGAAGACCGATGACGAATTAACGAAAAAGACCGACATACTCAAAGAGGGCGGACTTCTGAAAGTTCCTGTCGAGGAAGGGCAGAACGGCGGTAAGGACAGTGTATACCGCAGGGTTGCTAAATTCCTGCTTATTATCGGTGTTGATGAAGCTGCAAAAGTCATGCAGCATCTTACAGAAGAACAGACTGAAAAAATTATTCCCGAAATTGCATCAATCCGCAGCGTGAATTCCGATGAAGCATCGGCAATATTATCCGAATTTCAGGGGCTGATGCAGAAAGCCCGCGATACCGGCGGTGTTGATACTGCCCGTGAAATGCTTGAGAAGGCGTACGGTACCAAAAAGGCGCAGGAACTTCTAAATAATGCAGTTCAGTTTCCGGAAGGGAAACCGTTTGAATATCTGAATGATGCGGACAGTGAACGCGTGTTTCTGCTTTTGAAGGATGAATCAACGGCGGTTCAGGCGCTTGTTCTTTCGCGTATTGTGCCTAAAAAGGCAGCTGCCGTTATAGACCAGATGGATACTGAAGCAAAAGGGCAGGTAATTCAGCGTCTTGCAAAAATGCAGCCTGTTTCTCCTGAAGTTCTGCGGCGTGTCGATCAGTCAATGCACGAGAAATCACTTTCGATGACAACAGAAAAAGCCGAAATCGTGGACGGTCGCAGCGCCCTTGCAGAAATACTGAAGCGTATGTCTCCGGCGTCGGAAGACGAAATACTTTCATCTTTGTCAGGCGACGATCCTGATCTTGGGCAGGATATGCGCAGCCGTCTTTTTACGATTGAAGACGTAGAGATGGCAGACGACCGGTATATGCAGGAATTACTGCGCACTATGGCCGAAAAAGACATTGCGTATCTTATAGCAGGAAAAACAGATACGTTTCGTGCGAAGATTCTTCATAATGTCTCGACAGGCCGCGGCGATACGATTCTTGAGGAAGAACAGCTTCATAAACCGATGCTGCGCCGCGACTGCGACGATATAACGAATAAATTTCTGGGAACAATGCGTACGGCATACGAACAGGGAAAGTGTAAGATTTCCGGCCGTAATGATGATGAATATATAAAATAATGAAGGAGATACTATTGCAGCAGTTTTATAAAGGTTTTGATCTGATTTCTGTTACTGACGTGCCTGACTGTGAATCAAAGGGAATATATCTTCGTCACCGGAAGACGGGACTGGAAGTATTTCACCTTGTTAACAAAGACGAGGAGAATTTGTTTTCGTTTGCGTTCCGTACGCCTGCCGCCGATTCAACGGGAGCACCGCACGTGCTTGAACATTCCGTGCTCTGCGGGTCTGAAAAATTTCCGCTTAAGGAACCGTTTGTTAATCTGATGAATCAGAGTGTCTATACGTTTCTTAACGCGATGACATATCCCGATAAAACGGTGTATCCTGCAAGCTCCATGAATAAAACCGATTATTTCCATCTTATGGACGTGTACGGAGATGCTGTTTTTTTCCCGCTGCTCAAAAAAGAGACGTTCCATCAGGAAGGGCACCGGCTTGAAATTGACGATAAGGGAAAATATACTATACAGGGCGTTGTGTATAACGAAATGAAAGGAAACTTTTCATCGTTCAATTCGGTTGCATTCGACGAACAGTTCAGAAGTCTTCAGTACGGTACGTGCTATGTCCATGATTCCGGCGGAGACCCGCTTGAGATACCGTCCTTTACCTATGAGCAGTTTAAAGAATTTCACCACACATATTATAGTCCGGCAAACTGTCTGCTTTTTCTGTACGGTTCTGTTCCGACAGAGGAGCAGCTTGATTTTATTCAGCAGAGCGTGCTTGACCGTCTGGAAAAAATCTATCCTGTGCCGGAAAGACCGGCACGCTTTCCTGCCGTAAACGAAGCGTTCCTGAAGATGGAAACTCCCGGACCTATGACGGAACCTGTTACCGTAAAAGCATCAGGTCCTGCGTCCGGCCCGAAGAACTCAAGTGTAACGCTGAACTGGCGGTACGGACGTACGTCGAATATCGACAATACAATGGAAATTATTTTTCTTATGCAGGTGCTTGCAGGAAACGACAGTTCTCCTGTTTCAAAGGCTCTTACGGATTCTCATCTTGGCGACAGACTTATTGCAGGCGGTGGTGCGGAAACATCTGCGGAAATGATGTACTTCGGTTTAAGCGGAGTAAAAAAGACCAACGCGGAAAAAGTAAAAACATTACTGATTTCTACGCTGACCGGTTTGTCTGAAAACGGTATTCCGCAGAATGATATCGATGCAGCGGTGCTTGCCGTTGATTTTGCGAACCGGGAAGTCGTCCGTGTTCAGGGTGAACCTTTTTCGATTGTCCTTATGGACCGCGCTTTGAACGGATGGAATTACGGTGAAGAACCGGCGTCGACGCTTTCCTATCGTACTGCATTTGAAAAAATAAAGAAGCAGCTTTCGTCTGATTCCCGGTATGCGGAAAATCTTATTAAGCGGATACTTCTTGACAATACTGCACGTTCGTTTGTCGTTGTCTCTCCCGAAAAATCATATTTAAAAGACCGCGATATGCGTGAAGCGGAAATTATTAAGAAAATTTCAGAGCAGACTGACCCTGTTGAAGTAAAACAGGATACGGAAGCTCTGCATGCCTACCAGCAGCACAAGGAAACGGAAGAAGAAACGTCGTGTATCCCTCATATAAATCCGTCAGATCTTAACAGCCATGTAGAAGCGATTGATACGGAAGTAACGACATGCAAAGGTTCTGACGGGAGTGACGTTACGTTGTTCGTCAACAGAGAACCGACAGACGGTATAGTCTATCTTGATGTCTGTTTTCCGGCCGATGTTCTTCCTGCTGCCGATTATCCGTATCTTACGTCGTTCTGTTCCTGTGCACTTAATACCGGCTGGGGTGGGAAGAACTGGGCCGTATGTGCATCCGAAGAAGCGCTGTGCTGCGGTGATATGGCCGCGCGTGCTGTCGCTGCCAGAGTAAGCAGGACTGAGAACGGGAGAAAAGCTGCACAGGAGGCAGTGAAAGAAAATTATGTAGGCCGGGACATGATTTCATTCAGTATGAAGCTTCCTGTCGAAAAAACGGCAGACGCTCTTGCGCTTTTAAAAAATGCAGTTACCGGTATGGATTTTTCCGACGGAGAACGTATAAAGACGCTTACAGGCGAAACGCTTGACGCTATGCGTTCATCTGTCCTTCCTGCCGGTTCCCGGTATGCGTTGAGCCGTACTGCAAGCCGTCTGAGCAGGACAAAAGCCGTTGAAGAAATATGGACTGGTCTGAGCCAGCTGTTTACACTTGAAGAAATCAGCAGGGAAGATACTTCTGAACTTGGCAGACACTTTGCCCGTATTATGTCCGGTTTACGTTCAGCCGGTGCCGTTATTCATCTTACGGCCGACAGCCACTCTGTTGATACGGTTCTACCTCAGATTTCTGTTTTTTCGCTGCAGGCAGGCCTGCACAGTCTTGCTCCTAAGCCGGATAGAAAAGATGAGGAATTTTATGTACTTACCAGACTTCCGGGAGAAACGGAACTGCCGGAAGCGGAATCGTGTGTGCTCTCATCCCAGGTAGGTTTTGCGTCGGAAGCGTCTCCGTGCAGTTGTTCCGGTTTTTCAGAGTATGCATCTCTGAATGTTCTATGTCATTTGATGCGTACTACCGTTTTATGGGAAAAATTACGGATGACAGGCGGGGCGTATGGTGCTGATGCAGGTGTTGATGCCAGAACGGGAATTTTTTCTATGACAACATACCGCGATCCGACCCCCGTTAAATCACTTGAGGTATTTAGTGACTGTATTGACGAGGCCTGTAAAATCCGTTTGAACGGAAGCGATGTAGCACGTGCTGTTACCGGATGTTACGGCGGAGAAATGCAGCCATTATCGCCTGCTGCGCGCGGATATCTGGGATTCCGTCATAAGCTGAATGCGGTAACCGAAGAGGACAGGAATATTGAGATACAGGAGATTCTGGCTGTAAATAATGATAAAATACATGAGGCTGCAGAGAAGCTGAAGACGTTCCGTAAGTCAAGGTTTACATCTGTAATCTGCGATAAAACACAAAAAAACACTGGTTTTATTGTTGATTTGCCATTATAATAACTGGTAAAAGAGGTATGCATTTATGCTGGATAAAAAAATGAAAGAATGCATCAGGATGATGCGGGATCTCGTTTCTGATGTTCAGGGAGCACCCTATCCTGGTGATGATATAAAATCAGAGTTATATTCTATCTGGTACGAGCATGCCCAGCGGGCTGCTGTTGAATGTTTTGAGTATCTGGACGCGAATTATCCGACAGAACAAAAAGAACTTGATGACAGTATAAATAAAATTCTTAAATAAAGGTTTTGCATTGAAGAATCCTGTTTATATGCCGAAAATATAAGAGGTGTACAAGAGGGGATTTTTGTAATGGTTATTTCTAAAAAAAATGACAGCAGCAGAAAAATTCGGCTGAACAATGCATTGAAAAAGAGCGGTGCCATATGGCGCCGGTTTATATTTAACGGATCTGATACAGAGACCGGCAGAGAATGTATGTTTTTTGTTGAACTCGAGATGTTAAATCCGTTTTTATCACCTGATGTACCGGTACTCGGTTTTAAAGAACGGAAAAAAATATCGGAAGAAGATTTACAGTATGCTCTTGCCGGGACGAAAGCCGCTCATGAACTGCCTGGCGAATCGTTTGTCACCCCTTCGTATATTGCAGTCAGAGCCGGTACTTTTGGTCAGAACGCAAAACAGTTGTGCGGTTATTATCCGGTAAAACGGATAAAGGGCGGTTTTCGCTCAGAAAACATTGAGGTCGGAAAATGTATTTTTACGGATAATTTCATCAGAGGTGAAATTTCCTGTTCTTCTTCGGAACAGTGTCTGCACCCTGAATATTTTTGTGATTCGGGGCTGATCAATTGGGATCTTCAGTATGAGATTCTATATTCATTTCCAGCGGAGTATACTAAAAAAACTGATATATGGATACCTTTCGGTGCCCGTACAGCTTTTGCTGGAACGGTAACATTTGACGGACGCAGGTATCGTATAGTTTCGAAGACTTCCAGCGGATATATTGATCTGCATGCAGGTCATACACTGCCGCTTCCGTGGATTCATATGTCATCTTCTTCTCTTACAAGTCTTATAAGCGGGAAGACTCTGTTTAATTCCTGTTTTGCAGTACATGGTTTATATGAAAATCAGCTTGCAATGGCTGTTAATCTGGAAGAGAACAGCATTACTATCAAGGCCGGTGGCCGCAGGCAGAAAATTAATCCTGTCTGGGAATGTACTCAGATGCCGGCTGATGAGGATGGTGAAAAACTGCACTGGTCGGTAAGTGCCGATACGAAAAGATGGGTTATTGATATAGATGTTACGTGTCCGACAAAAGAACTTTCAGTACGTAATATAGAGCTGCCTGACGGCGAAAGAAAAGTGATGAAGCATCTTGCCTGCGGAACGGGAACCGGGGAAATACGATTGTATCATCATGTTGGAAAAAATCTTGAACTTATTGAAGACGCTCATATAGCAAATGCACTCTGTGAATTCGGCCAGCTTGAGATGCCTGAAAAATAATCATCCAAAAAAATTGATTTATTTGTAATTCCTGCGTAATTTAAAAGTATGGATTACGAACATTTTACACTAAAAACACAGGACGCTCTCCAGCAGGCGAGCGCTCTTGCACAACAGCGGGATCACAGTGAGATTGGTCTCGAACACATTCTTGATGCGCTGCTCAAACAGAAGGACGGGATTGTTCCGCCGCTCGTCGAGCGTATCGGCGTGCAGGTGCAGCATCTGATCCAGGAAAATGAACAGCTTCTTTCAACATACCCTTCCGTAAGCGGAAATGTGCAGATGGCACTTTCAGGTGAGGCGCAGAAGGTTCTGGCAAAGGCGGAGAAGGAGATGGCTGATTTACACGATCAGTATCTTTCGACCGAACATATTTTTCTTGCAATGTCTCAGTCCGACGGACGTACAGGGGACATGCTCCGTAAAAACGGCATAAACCATACTGCAATACTGGAATCGCTGAAATCCGTTCGCGGTAATCAGCAGGTTAATTCACAGGATCCGGAATCCTCAATGCGCTCCCTTGAAAAATTCTGCAGGGATCTTACCGCGCTTGCCCGGCAGGACAAGATTGATCCGGTGATCGGACGGGACGAGGAAATCCGCCGGGTCATGCAGGTTCTGTGCCGCAGGACAAAGAACAATCCTGTTCTTATAGGCGAGCCGGGGGTCGGTAAAACGGCAATAGTTGAAGGTCTTGCGCGTCGTATCGCTTCGGGTGATGTTCCCGAAAGTCTTAAGAACAAGCGGCTTCTGGCACTTGATCTGGGGTCTCTCGTTGCCGGTGCGAAGTTCCGCGGTGAGTTCGAGGAACGGCTTAAGTCTGTTATTACAGAAGTGCAGAAAAGTGAAGGCCAGATCATTCTTTTTATAGACGAACTTCATACAATTGTCGGTGCAGGCGCGGCCGAAGGTTCAATGGATGCTTCAAATCTTTTAAAACCGGCTCTTGCACGTGGTGAACTACGGGCAATAGGTGCGACAACGCTTAACGAATACCGCAAATATATTGAAAAGGATGCGGCTCTGGAACGGAGATTCCAGCAGGTATACTGCAGGGAACCGTCTGTTGAAGATACTATTGCCATCCTCCGCGGCCTGCGGGAGAAATATGAAATACATCACGGAGTTCGTATAAACGATGATGCGCTTGTTGCTGCGGCCGTACTGAGCAACAGGTATATCACGAACAGATTTATGCCCGATAAGGCAATAGATCTGGTGGATGAAGCCATGAGCCGGCTCAAGATGGAAATTGAAAGTCAGCCGACAGAGCTTGATCAGGCAGAGCGGAAAATAATGCAGCTTTCAATTGAGAAGCAGTCACTTTCAAAGGAAAACGATCCGGCGTCAAAGGAACGTCTTGCAAAGCTGGAGAAAGAACTTTCTGAACTTACCTCAAAACGTGATGCGATGCGGCTTGAATGGCAGAACGAAAAAGAGAACATTAATAAGAGTCGTGATATAAAGGAAAAACTTGAACAGGCCCGGTTTAATGAGGAAAAATGCACCCGCGAGGGAAATCTGGAAAAAGCTGCTGAGTTAAAGTACAGTATTATTCCGTCTCTTGAGAAGGCTCTTGAAGCTGCGGTAAAAACTGATAAAGACAAAGAAGACAACAGTGAACGTGAATCGCTTCTGCGTCAGGAAGTCACCGAAGAGGATATTGCACGGGTTGTCAGCGAATGGACCGGCATTCCCGTTTCGAAAATGCTTTCAAGTGAAAAACAGAAATATCTGCAGCTTGAGTCTGTCCTTCATAAAAGGGTTATTGGTCAGGATGAGGCCGTGCAGGTTGTATCCGACGCGATACGGCGGAACAGGTCGGGGCTGAGCGATCCGAATAGACCGCTTGGTTCTTTCCTGTTTATAGGACCTACCGGAGTTGGTAAAACCGAACTTGCAAAAACACTTGCCGATTTTCTGTTCAACGACGAAAAGGCGCTCACGCGTATTGATATGAGTGAGTATATGGAAAAATTCAGTGTGTCTCGTCTTATCGGTGCACCGCCGGGATATGTGGGGTATGATGAAGGTGGACAGCTGACTGAAGCCGTCCGCCGGCGGCCGTACAGTGTTGTCCTGTTTGATGAAGTTGAAAAAGCTCATCCGGATGTATTTAATGTACTGCTGCAGGTACTTGACGACGGTCGTCTGACCGACGGGCAGGGAAGGGTTGTAGACTTTAAGAATACGATTATCATTATGACGAGTAATCTGGGAAGTGACGTTATTCTTGATGCAGATACCCCGGAAAAGATAAATGCGGCAAAGACAACGGTAAGTACTCTTTTAAAATCGACGTTCCGTCCGGAGTTCCTGAACCGTATAGATGAAATTGTTATGTTCAGCAGGCTGGACAGAAACTGTATTTCCGGTATTGTCAGGAATCAGCTTGAACGGGTTTCGCACAGACTTGAGGACCGCCGTATAAAAATTATATTCGATGATAAAGCGGTGGATTTCCTTTCTGAAAAGGGATATGATCCGGCTTTCGGTGCACGGCCTGTCAAACGGGCAATTCAGACATACGTGGAAAATGTACTTGCAAAGGAACTGCTTGAAGGGAAGTTCTCTGATGATTCTACCATAAAAGTTACGGCCGGTGCCGGTGCTGAAAGTCTGGAATTTGATGCACTATAATATACGATATAGACATTCTGCAGAGCTGCAGGTACAATTTCTGCAGAATGTTTTCAGGCGCGCCGCTGGCGCGGAGTTTTTACAGGAGTAATTATGAATAAAAAAATACTGGCACTTGCAGCTGCCATCGTGCTTTCGTCTCCCGCTGTTGTCTGTGCGACAGGTCTTGGACCGCAGCTGAATTTGTCTCCGGATTTTGCAGAAGGATATCCGGCCAGTTTATGGGGACTTTCATGCTCTGCAAAATTCAATTCAATACCGGTATACTGGGCGCTGTCTGCTGATACAGGCGATTATACCTATAATGATTCTGATAATTCATCGGTAAAAACAAATTTTCTGCGTACAACGCTTACTGGTGATTACTGGGTAATGAATTCGACAATCAAGGGTATCTGGAAGTGGTACTGGGGGTTCGGCGGAACGGTAAGTACTACCGTGAGTTCAGACTGGAATCTTTACCTGAGTGTGGGGCCTCGTGCCGTCATAGGCATGAACTGGCATTTTTTGAACGGCTTTCTTGAACTGTATACGCAGGGTGCTTTTCAGCCGGAAATAGAACTTGCGTTCGGTAAAGACGGTTCTGCAAACGGAATCGTCAGAACCCCTGTTTATTTTCCGTTCAATACAGGTTTGCGTTTCTGGTTCTGACGTACGTCCCCAAGGCAGGACTCTGCATTTTGACTGTTTTGTCTAAAGAATTTTTACCGACCAGCTGCCGTGATTGTCTGTTCCGAGTGTCCGGGCAAGATACGTCAGTACGGCTGAGAGCTTTTCATCAGTCTTCCACGGATAATTTACAATCAGCATTCCGCTGCCGTACAGACGGGGAGGATTGTCTTTTAACATGTCGGCAGCAGCTGTTTCCGTGTGAGAATCTTCCGTATTGACCAGAAGTTGTACGTCAAGTATGCTGCATGGAACAGCTGAACTTTTTACTTCTGCAGTTATTTTCTGCTTCATTGTGCCGCATTCAATTCTGCGGTGAGCGAGCAGCGGATACCATAATGTAAGTACGGCAGCAGGCCACCGTGTATGTACTGCTGCAAATGCGTCTGCAGTCTGTATGTATTCTGCCGTATCTTCATAGCTTGGGTCAGTGAATACCATTCCGCGTTTTACGGGCGGCGGTGTAAGAGCGTATAATGCTTCGTATCCGTCGCGGTGATGAATCTGTACTTTACATGCTTTTTGACCGGTAACTGCCGGTAATTTCATATTCCTGCGAAGTATGTCGATTTCGGTATTATGCAGTTCGCACACTATAAGACTGTCCTGTGCGTTCATCAGACTTCGTTCTATTTCCGGCGAGCCCGGATAAAATCCCTCACGGAGGCATTTTCGTATAAAATCAGTATATTGGTGTATGCCTTCCGGTATGTCCGGTGCATCAAGCAGTCTGTTTATACCGTTTGCTGCTTCTCCTGTTTTTTGAGCACGTTCGTCATCCAGATTGTAGCGTCCGGCCCCTGCATGCGTGTCAATAAGTGTATATGGTTTATTCTTTGCATTAAAATGTTCAAGCAGTATGGTCAGTGTACTGTGTTTGAGAACATCTGCATGATTTCCCGCGTGAAATATATGACGGTAGCTGAGCATATTACCTGAGTTTGTCTATTTCATTCAGCCAGACTGCTGCGCACGCATCGCTCGGCATCCGCCAGTCCCCACGGGGTGAAAGATTGACTGAACCGACTTTTGCTCCATCAGGCATGCACGAGCGTTTGAACTGCTGTGAAAAGAACCGTTTGTAGAACGTCCGGAGCCAGCGCAGCTTGAATTCGTGCGTGTAGGGCAGTCCTGCATTGTCCGCAAGAAAAAGGATTTTTTCCGGAGAGAAGCCGAACCTCAGCAGATAGTATAAATAAAAATCATGGAGTTCATACGGGCCGACTATATCTTCTGTTTTCTGAGAAATAACTCCTTCTGAGGGAGGCAGAAGTTCCGGACTTACCGGCGTTGCAAGAATGTCCGTAAGTACGCGGGAAAGTTCCGCACTGTCAGTCTCTTCTGCGAACCAGCCAACAAGATACCGTACAAGTGTTTTGGGTATGGAACTGTTTACGCCGTACATGGACATATGGTCTCCGTTATACGTACACCAGCCCAGTGCGAGTTCCGACAGATCTCCTGTACCAATGACTATTCCGTTTGTCTTGTTTGCAATGTCCATGAGTACCTGCGTACGTTCCCGTGCCTGACCGTTTTCGTACGTTACATCGTGTACGTTTTCATCCTGCCCGATATCGCGGAAATGCAGGCGTACTGATTCTGCGATATGTATCTCGCTGAGTGATGCGCCTGTTTCTTTTGCAAGTATGCATGCATTCGTATACGTGCGGTCCGTCGTACCGAAACACGGCATTGTAACGGCGTGTATGCCGTCTTTCGGAATACCGCATATGTCGAACGCCCGGCACGTGACAAGCAGCGCAAGCGTTGAATCAAGTCCTCCCGAAAGACCGATTACGGCATTTTTTGCTCTGATGTGGCGTAACCGTTTTGCAAGTCCTTCCGCCTGCATGGAAATAACCTCTTCGCAGCGCTGTGTACGCTCTGTTGTGTCGGAAGGGACGAACGGATGCGGATCGACTGCTCGGAGAAATGGTACGTTCCTGCCAGGCAGCTTCGCATGTGAACAGACGTCTGCACTGATTTTAAGATATGTATCTGCGGATGCGGTATCTTCCGTACTCTGTGCATACGAAGTTGTCCGCCGGCGTTCCTGTGCTAGCCGTTCAAGATCGATATCGGCATAAACTGTACTGCCTGAGAACAATTTTGATTCTGCAAGAATTGTTCCGTTTTCACAGATTATATTGTGCGATGCAAAAACCATGTCCTGCGACGATTCGCCGTTTCCGGCATCTGCATAGATATAGGCACTGACTGTGTGTGCTGAGTGCGATTTTACAAGCAGCCTGCGGTAAGCGGCTTTTCCTACGATTTCATTGCTCGCCGAAAGATTTGCAACAACCGTTGCACCTGCAAGCGTATGATATATTGAAGGCGGCAGTGTAACCCAGGCATCTTCGCATATTTCGGCTGCAAGTACAAAATCGGAGTTGTCTTTATCGCATATAAGGATATTCGTACCGAACGGAACAGCGGGAAATTCATCCGAGAGACGGACTGTGGAGATTTTCTGTGTCCGTCGGGCGGGGGCAAACTGACGGCGTTCGTAAAACTCCCCGTAATTCGGTATATATGATTTCGGAATGAGTGCAAGTATTTTTCCGCGGTACAAAACGGCTGCACAATTGTACAGGGCGTCTCCTGAAGCAACAGGCAGACCGACGGCAATAAGTATATGATGGACAGCCGTTTTATGTGCAATCCGTTCCAGTTCTCGTACAGCTGCTTCCTGCAGGGACCGTTGAAGGAATAAATCGCCGCACGTATAACCGGTAATTGAAAGTTCGGGAAAAACAATAAGCGAAGCTCCGTTTGTGCGGGCTTCCCGTACCGAATCTATAATATGATCGGCATTCGTTTTGCAGTCGGCCACGGCCACAACCGGGCTTGCAGCCGCTGCACGGAAGAATCCATAATTCATTCTTCAATAATACTTGTTTACTTCTGTTCTGTAAACACGGATGTTATATCAGTTTACTCACTCCGTCGCTGCTGGAACAGGTGAAGAAACCTGCATCGTGTCCGATTATTTCCGTATATTTTTCCTGTACAGCTCTGATGAAACTGCCGGTATAATCCTTGTGAACAAGTGCTATAGCGCAGCCGCCGAACCCCGCTCCTGTCATACGTGCACCGATACAGCCTTTTTGTGCATTTGCCGTATCGGCAAGTGTGTCAAGTTCAATTCCGGTTACTTCGTAGTCCGTTCTGAGCGATTCATGTGATTCCTTTAACAGTTCTCCCAGACGTGTAAGATTACCTGCCTTGAGCGATGCAACTGCTTCCAGAACGCGTGCGTTTTCGGTAACACAGTGGCGCACTCTGCTCCGGATTACCGGATCGGTTACGGTGTTTCTGCATGACTCGAACTGCGGTACCGTGAGGCTGCACAGATCGGGAATGTCTTTGGTATTAGTGTATGTACCGTCTGAGGGGAGGGAAACGGCTGCTGTCTTAAGGATTGCCAGTCCTTCTTCGCACTGTGAACGCCGCTCGTTGTATTTTGAATCTGCAAGCTGGCGTTTTTTCTTTGTATTCATGACGACAAAGCGGTAATCGCCGAGTTCAAGAGGCACGTATTCATATTCAATTGTAGCACAGTCAAGTATTTCCGCCGTATTTTTTTTTGCGGTTGCGATAATAAACTGGTCCATAATTCCGCAGTTGACGTTCATGAATTCGTGTTCGCTCTGCTGTCCGATAAGAGCAATGTCCTTGCGTGAAATGTTAAAACCGAAGATTTCAGATACTGCATAGGCGAATCCGCATTCAAGGGCAGAAGAGGATGATATGCCTCCTGCCGGCGGAACGTTGCTTACCATCAGTACGTCAAAACCGCAGGGAAACGTACATCCTCGGCGTTTTAGGATTGACATAATGCCGTTCAGATAATTCGCGTAGCCGTTTTCTTTATTGTATGCGAAATTTTCGTTTACATCAAACGTATACGTTCCCGGAAATTTGATATCGTTATAGGTGATTTTTGTATCCGTTCGTTTTCTGACTGCAACATATAGATATTTATCAATTGCAGCAGGGAATACTTTCCCACCGTTATAGTCAATGTGTTCTCCTATTATGTTTATGCGGGCTGGAGACTGGAATACGTGTATGTCTTTTTCTGTACCGCCGTATATTTTTACGAATTCCCCGGGTAAAAGAGCGGGATCAAAGTCTGTATTTGTGCTGTTCATAATAGACCTATTTTAGTGAGATTTCTGCCGGATTTCAACTGTCAGATACCAGCTATCAGTATTTTATCTATAGATACAGTATTTGACAAACATATTCTTTTGTAACAATATACAATGTATGGAAAATAAAACTGTTTATGTTATTGGTCACAGGAATCCTGATACAGATTCGGGGGTGGCCGCTGTTGCCTATGCCCGTTTGAAGCAGCTGCTCGGGTATACTAATTATGTTGCAGCGCGGGCCGGTCATTTTGCTCCGCAGACGGAGTATGTATTCAACAGATTTAAAGTTCAGTATCCGGTATATATTTCAGATCTTGTCCCGAAAGTCGCTTATTATATGACAGGCTCATGCGATACTGTCCAGGAAGATATTTCTGTCTGGGATGCAATAGGCAGAATGGGTGAATCAAAAAGCCGTGTTCTTCCCGTTGTTGATAAGGACGGCCGGTATATGTCGCTGCTTCATTACAGCGTTTTTGCACAGAATGTGCTGACCATAATGAATCCTGAGCATAAAACCGCGTTCCCGACAAGCATAATGCTTATTATTCATACAATGAACGCACAGCCGCTTGTTGTAAAAAAAGAAAACGATATATTTAAAGCAAGTGTTCTGGTCGGTGCTGCAAGTCTGAATATGTTCAGTCAGATGCTCGCAGAACACCAGAGTGAAAATGTCATAGTTATTGCAAGCGACCGTGAAGATATTCAGGAAGCCAGCATCAAAGGCGGTGTCAGACTGCTTATTATTACGTCCGGACATCCGCTTAGAAAGGAACTGCGGGACGAAGCTGAAGCAAGAGGAGTGTCGGTCATTATCAGTCCGTATGCAACATCTTCGACGGCGATGCTCATAGCATATTCGACTCCCGTTTCAGTCATGGCCGATATCGACATTACACCGGTACACCCGGAAGATTCTGTATCGCATGCGCGCACACTTCTGCAGGACTCTCCCTGCAGGTGTTTACCTGTAGTAGATGCAGATAAAAAAATAGTAGGGATCCTTTCCGAACACGATCTGCTTCACGAACCGAATATTGAGCTTATTCTTGTTGATCACAACGAGATGCAGCAGGCCGTAGAAGGTGTGGAACATTACCGCATACAGGAAGTAATTGATCATCACCGGCTTGGAACACTTTCGACAACGTATCCGATTACGTTCATCAACAAACCTGTCGGCTCCACATCCACGCTTATTGCCAATTTATACAGGGAAGACCGTATTCCGATTCCGATTGACATAGCGGGCCTTCTCCTATGCGGCATTTTATCTGATACGCTTATACTTCAGTCAACGACAACGACGGACATTGACCGTGAGACTGCGCAGTATTTATCTGACATAACAAATCTTAATATAAAGCAGCTCGGGAAAGATATTATTACTGCAGGAAGTCATGTCGAGGGAAGAAGCGCAGGTGAACTTATTCATCAGGATATGAAGGAATATACACAGGGAAAGGAAAACTATACGGTAAGTCAGATAGAAGTGGGCAGTACGAAGGAGATTCTTGACCGCAAGAAAGAATTTCTTGAAGAACTTGAGATCGAACGGCGTGCGCATAAAGCTGTTTTTGCCGCTCTGCTTGTTACAGATATTACTCAGCTGTCGAGTATCCTGCTGTTTACGTATGATCAGAAATTCGGACCATTTGTTACATTTCCGAGACTTGAAGACAATGTATATTATTTGAAAGATGTGGTGTCCCGCAAGAAGCAGCTTATCCCGCTTATGACGGAACAGATTGAAAACTATGAACGGTGATTATCCCTTTCTGTCGGTTTCGTGCCAGAAGCCGCAGTAAAGATATATACCAAGTACGGCGTTGAACGCAACGGCAGAAAATACGCTGCACCGTTCAACAATACCGAAATATGCCCGCGGAACGGCACCAGCTCCGACGGCTCCTGCAAACATAAATGCGAGCGCGGCCGATGCCCATACGGCAAGTGAAAGGTATTTTTTATTCCGGTATCCGCCTGCCATAATACACAGAAGAGATACTATCGAAAGAATGACGACGAGAGCGGTCACTACGTACACGTGCATGATGTCACTGAATGTTCCCGAATATCCGCTTTCAGAAAGAGGAAAGACCGTATAGCCTGCGGAACTTATCCAGTTCATGCATGCAAATGTGTAGATGCCGTGACGGATTGTTTTTGTAAGTTTTCCGCGGATGTACACGCAGACCATCATGATGCTTACAAGTCCACAGACACCGTACAGAGCGGACAGCCTCTGCCACATTTGCAGGGAAGGCGAGTTTGATGCACTCAGATCACTTACCGCCTGGCTCATCCAGTCGTATCCGGGGTAGTCGAGCGGCGAGAAGAGAACGGCAGCAGTATATGAAATAAAACTGACAGTGCCGAGCAGTCCCAGATAATTTATTCTAGTCCGTTTCCAGGTTTTCTGATCCATTTGAATTTCTCCGGAAATTTGTTAACACCGGTCAGTACGTTCTGTACCGGTCTGCATTCACTTATTGTATACCTTTTTTGTTATATGCAGCAACTTTATTTTTTACATCGTTGTAATTTTCCGGATAATAGGCGTATGTATATGCAAGGTGCTTTTCTCCGTTTTTGTATCCGTATACGCGCAGTTCATCAAACCGGTCTTCACTCTGAAAACCGAACGGTGAATCGAATGATGTCAATTTTGTTATTGATTTCCAGACTCTGTTTGTTTTACTTCTTTCCGGTTTCATCGGTGCATCAAGCGGGATAATACTGTAATCCGAGTCAGAGTGATATCCCCTGCGGTATGTTTTAGGACGAAGCCGGATCATCTCGAGCCGTTCATAGCCGATTTTTACCAGTTTTTTACGTCCGTCGTATGTCTGTATATCAGCGTGCCATCTGGCATCCCTGATGTTTATGATTATCGAAGCCCCTGCAGCTGCTGAAAAAAGTAATACTGGAATGAAGATGAGCGCGGAGCCCGTCATTTTTTAATCTTCCAGTTCAGGAATGCGGCGCTTAAGTTCTTCCATAAATTTTTCACCTGTTATACCTTCCCGTATACAGGCAAAAAGGCAGTTGTCTCCTGCAACTGTTCCCAGAATTTCATCCATATTCATGTTGTCAAGCGCATTGCATACCGTGTTTGCGTGTCCGGGGAACGTCTTTATAACGATGATATTACCGGAGTAATCGATACTTACATAACCGCGGAGGAAATCCTGTACGTAGATTTGTTCCGATTCGGCACGTTCGTCCTCTCCGGGCAGCGTATAGATGTAACCGCTGTTACCGTCAGAAACTTTACCGACTTTAAGCAGCTTAAGATCGCGTGAAAGAGTTGCCTGAGTTACTTCGTATCCTTCTTTCTGGAGATACGCAAGAAGCGTTTCCTGACTTTCGATGCGGTAATTTTTAATGAGTTTACGAATTGTTTTAAGTCTTGTGAGCCGTTCTTTCATGGTTAACCTAATTGTATATTTATGCAGTATTGTGTATAAAAAAACGGAAGGTGTCAAGCACTATTGCATAAAATATTGACGATAGTTCATCTTCGTTTTATAGTGACTTCGATCAGATTTTGATACGGAGGTGCGTATGTTTGATGATGATGATGTACCTGACAGAGAAGAGCATGCGTTCAAATCAAAGAAAAGCACGCTGTTGGAACGAAAGAACTGGCAGGGACCGGAAGATGCCGATATGCTGCAGGAAAAACAGCGCGGCTGGAGATGTAATCGTGACGGCTCTGACGGTTTTGACAATGCCGGCGGGCAGGAGGAAGACTGAATTCCTCATCCTTTTTAGAAAACAAGAAACGGCTGCCATCCGAGCCACCCGTGCTGGGCGGGGGAAAGATGTCATTGTTACCTCAGTGTTACATATGTTTTACCTGTTCCCCCGTCTTCCGGCGGAGCAAAGTGAAATTCCTTGACTCCTGCATAATGCGACAGGTAGTGCTGGACGGCAACCTGCAGAATGCCGTTTCCCTTTCCGTGGATTATGCTGAAATTTCTGAAATTATGGATGGCGCACAGATCCAGCTGATGCTCAAGCGCTTTTACCGCTTCGTCTTCGCGCATACCGAGGAGTCTCAGCTCAAATACCGGGCGTTCTTCCGATTCATCCGTGCCGGCAGTGTCCACTGTTACGAGCGGCGTGTTTACGTGTCTGCTTGGGGCAACAAGCTCAAGATCTTTCTGTTTTACCGTCATTTTAATACTGCCTGTCTGAACAAGCCATTTTCCTTTGCCGTCGGGAGAGATGATAAGTCCGCTCCTGCGCTCTTTACCGATCAGTACGGACGCCCCTGATTTGAATGAGAGCGGTACTGTTGTTCTACTGTCTGACGGATGTGATGAATTTTTACCTGTTCCTGGGGCTGACTGTAAGAACAGTTCTGTATCCTCATTACGGGCAAGTTTTAACGCTTCTGCATTCTTCATGCGCCGTTTCGTACTCTTGTTGCTGTGCGGATGCGGCATATTCTGTATTTTGCCGAATGCATTTATGTCGTGGGCAAGTACCGCGCTTTCAGCTTCAAGCTGCGCTTCCTGAGTGCCTACGGCATTTGTAAGGTCGGAAATATACTGTTTTACCGCGAGAGTTTTTTCTCTGGTGATTTCTCCCTCCCGTAACGTGCGTACGAGATTTTCGAGCTGTTTTCTGCTGTCTGCAAGAAACTGTGCTGTTTCTGTGTGTGCTGTATTTTTTAATTCGTGTTCTTTCTGCCTGAGCGATAAGTCTTTAAAATCCGCTTTCCGCTGCTGTTCGGTAAGTTCATATTCCTTCTGTCTGTACATGTTCAGCAGATCATCAAGTTCTGTATGTTTTGCCGTGAGTCCTTTGATGAGCGCAGAAATATCGGCCTGCTCGTTTACAATATATGAGCGTGCTTTTGCGACGACATCATCAGGAAGTCCGCTCTTTGCAGCGATATCCAGTGCACGGCTTTCTCCCGGTACCCCCATAAGCAGCCGGTATGTCGGTGACAATGTTTCACTGTTGAATTCAACAGATGCATTGATACACGCAGGGTGCGTCCATCCGTAGTTTTTCAGTACGCCCTGATGTGTCGTTACGAGAACGAAGGCTTCCCGTTCAATGAGTGTGTCGAGTACTGCCATACCGATCGCCGCACCTTCCTGAGGATCTGTTCCGCTCCCGAGTTCGTCAAGAAGCACCAGGCTTGCCGATGTGCTTTCGCTGAGTGCACGTGCAATATTTTTCATATGTGCACTGAATGTTGAAAGCGACTGGTCAAGTGACTGTCCGTCCCCAATATCGGCAAATACACCTGAGAAAACAGGGAGGCGCGTTCCTTCTTTTGCCGGAACAGGAAAACCGCTTTGATTAAGCATGGAAAACAGTGCAATAGTTTTGAGCGTGACTGTCTTACCTCCGGTATTCGGACCGGTAATGATGAGAACTCTTTTTCCCTGCATGAATCTGACATCTATGGGCACTGCTTTTTCCCCGAGCAGCGGGTGGCGTGCCTGTATAATAGTGAGCGGCTGGTCATCGCTGCACGGAAGTGCATATATACAGTTGTGTTCAATACCCCAGCGAGAGACAGCGCAGGTCGTATCAAGTGTTATCATAACAGGAAGTGCCGCATTAAATGTATCTGCATAGGGCGCAAGCACTCCGGTGAGTGTGCGCAGAATTGTTCGTACCGCGAGCTGCAGGTTGAATTCCTCCTGTACAAGGTCGTTGCTTGCTTTTACGGCATCTTCCGGTTCTATATATACTGTCTGCCCTGACTGTGATACTTCATGAATAATTCCGGGAATACGGTTACGCTGAGATGCATAAACAGCAAGCAGCTGATGTCCCGTTCTGTAAACGGGGACTGTCGATTCAAGAACTGATGAAAGTTTTTGATCTGATGTATATGCATGCATCAGGTTCAGGATTTTCCGGTTAAGATCAGCAATGCGTTTTCGTATTTCGCGGAGTTCCGGAAGGTCTTTTATTTCCCCGTCAGGAGTGATGACACGGTAAATTTCTGCAGATATAGAGCTTACGTCGGGAATGGTACGTACGGTATCTGCAAGATGTTTGAGCGCAAGTTCTGTCTCTGCGTTAATAATGCCGGACGTGACTTTCTTTACAGCAGTACAGAAAAGACCGAGTGTATGAACCTGTTCAAGTGAAAGAGCTGCCCCTTCGACTTTCATGATCCGGAGCAGCGGCAGCACCGCAGGCCACATGGAAAGAGCTGAAGAATGTGTAGACGTATTGTATAACTGCCATTCCCTGCTTAAATTCTTGCGTGATTCAATCTGTTCGGTATCGGTAAAAGGCTCCCGTGAAAGCAGGAATGCTTTTCCTTCTTCACTTACGCAGTAACCTGCTATAGTGTCGCGTATGCGGTAATAATCCAGTTCAGTTAAAGTTGTTATATCCATTTTTAATAAAAGAAAGAATTACTAATCTTCCCAGCTTCCTGTTTTTATTTCGTTTCTGATTCGCATCCAGCTGTCGTAGCGCTCTTCTGTGATAACCCCTGCGTTTACCGCTTCAAGAATTCTGCAGCCGGGCTCATTAGTATGAGTACAGCTCATGCCGAATGTGCAGGAACCGACTATCGGTCGGAATTCACGAAAATACAGCGCAAGATCTTCTGCTGCAACGTTGTGAAGAACAAATCTCCGGATGCCCGGCGTATCGATAATTGAAGCTGTTACATCCGTTTTTCCCGTAAGGGCCTTATCGAGTATAAGCCTGTTAAGTGATCCTTTTGTCGTTGTATGTGATCCTCTGTCGTACTTCCGGCACAGACTGCCTGTACGCAGCGTAGCATTTGAATCAAGCGAATTGACCAGACTTGATTTACCGACTCCTGACTGGCCTATGAAGGCACTCAGATGCCCTGCAAGAAGCGCAGCCAGTTCCTGCATGCCGTCTCCTGTTTTTGCAGAGACATACAGTATTTTATAGCCGAGGTCTTCCCATATTTTCATACGCGCCATGAAATCTGTATCACCGTCTGCAAGATCATACTTGTTGCATACAATGACAGGCGTAAGATTTTCGCATTCAGCCTGTGCCAGTTCCCTGTCGATGAACCGGGGACGAAACGGAGGTTCATCCGGTGTTGTCACGAGAATAAGATAATCAAGGTTTGAGGCCAGCAGCTGCGGACATCGTCCCTTTACGTTCCATCGCACAAACGCGTTGCGGCGGGGAACAAGTGAAATTATCTGACCTTTACTGGAGTCAAGTTTGTCTGCTTCTATCTCCACTATGTCACCCGGCGCGAGCGGGTTGTAATATTGCGTATCGCTTTTAAGGATTTTCCCTTTGATAGAACAGAAACGGATAATACCGTCACTGCATTCGATTGTGAAAAAATTATTTGCTCCGTCAAGCACTGTTCCCTGCATGGAAATCATGTTATTGGAAAAAAGGCGAATTTTCAAGAGATGTGACCGGAAGGTTTATATGATGTCAGTCCGTTTTGTCTGATATAATGATGGATATACGCTTATTTATGGATTATATGCGCATAAATACAGGACGTAATTGGTTATTATATGGAATATATGCATATATGTATGAAATTATACTGACCAAAAAATATTTTCCCGCAATTCTTGAATGTAACTATCTTGTCTGTCATACGCCGTTTGTGCATGCAGACAGAACTGTTCTGTTTAATGTACTTATTTATGTTAAATGCGGACAGATTACTGTAACAGAAGATGCGGGAGAACTGCTTTTTTTAAAGAGCGGTGTGCATCATTACGGTAAAAAACAGATAAAAGCGGGTACCTCATGGTATTATATTCATTTTATACTGCAGAATTGCGGACCGTACGAATCAGATTTTTTAACGATTCCGAAGAAGACAACTGGTCTTGCTCATTGTTAATATGCTTGAATCTTTACCCGGTATTTCCGGTAAAGCCATTACGCACAGACATGTGCTTCCCCAGCGGCCTCAGTGGTTTACATGTGCTGCTGTCCGCCGAATGTTGCACGTCTTATTACGCCTATAGGGTGGTAAGTTTGGTGCATTGAAGACAAAACAATATATACCGTGCTGTACATAGAAGGCACGCTTGACGGTACGGAACTGTTTTGGGAAAAACTCATGTGGACTCATCTTATCCGTACGAAGATACCGTGACATACACGTTTGAACCTGTTGATTCAACAATGGATACGCTTTCATACAGGGGCCTTTTGCAGCATCCGACACCATTACTATCAAATTCGATACGGAAGTACACAGAGTATACGCATCACCCCGGGTGAGCGCCGATTCCTGTAAAGTTGCTTTTATGAAACGACGGGCCCTGTTACGACGAACCTCCTTCAGCGTTCCCGTGTACTATTACGCTTATTCCGTACTACGCATGGGCAAACCGCGGAGAAAATGAAATGCGTGTATGGCTGCCGGAAAGATAATGTATTTTTCTGTACATTATCAGTATGTTTTATGATATACTTACTGTATGCGTAAATTATTTTTATTAGTATCTGCCGTCCTTGCTACTACAGCAGTATACGGAGAGGATAAATACATTTCAAAGCTGTTATATCAGGGACACGGCAGTTACCGTATCAGGACTTCAAAGAATTTTGTTATATACGTTGATCCATATGCCGGCAAAGGATACGATGTTCCTGCAGATCTTATTCTCGTAACACACGAACATTATGATCATACAGCCGTAAATCTGGTTACAAAAAAAACAAAGTGCAGAATAATCCGTGAACGGAATTTACTTGTAAATGGTAAGTATAAAACTGCTGCCGTCGGAAAAATCAAGATTCACGCTGTTCCTGCATATAATTCCAATCATAATCGCAGCGAATGTGTAGGGTATATAATAACACTTGAAGACGGACTGAAAATTTATGCGGCGGGAGATACTTCATATACTGACTATATGACCGATTCTCTAAGCAGAATGAACATTGATTATGCACTGCTTCCCTGCGACGGCATTTACAATATGGATGCCGGAGAAGCTGCCCGATGCGCAGATATTATCGGAGCTGCTCATGCAATTCCCGTGCATACAAAACCGGGCGAACTGTTTGACAACGAGGTAGCAGCGAAGTTTAACGCAAAAAACAGACTCATCATGCAGCCGGGCGAAGAAATTTCGCTGGAACGCAATGATGCAAAAAAATAGGATTATGTAATGGAAAAATGTTCTGCCGCACGGATCAAAATCAGCGGCAGGAATGGTTCAAGTACAGAATAAAACTTTTTTCCCCCTTTTAACGAACCATCATCTTTTTCTGATTATGGCGGGCTGCAGCCAGAAGTATAATATAATAAATATCTGCAGAAAAACTCAGTGCGCCGCATATAATTATATACGGATTTATCATTTCAACGTAGCCTTTCTGTATTACATATATGAGAGAGCCGAGTAATTTTGATACAGCAATGGAAGGTGACTGGCCGCGCATATCGCCGCGGCTGTAAAACATGTATATAAACAACAAAGAGGTGAGTACATTCTGCAGGAAAACCGAATACTGTGATGCTGGCCGGATATCAAACTGAAAATAGAACGCGGCCTGAACCCCGAGACAGAACAGAAAAGCAGCAATACTCAGCGGAACAAATTTTTTTTGAAGATATTGAGGGAAACGTTCCCTTCCGTATTTAAAATATAAATAGGTATTAACCAGATTGAGAATGAACCATGCAATACCGATGATTGTCTGTACCTGAATAAGAAAAATACCTTCAATAGAATATATAAGCTCCCATGTTACGTTTAATCCGAGCGCAAAAAGGGGAATGCCATATGTTTTGTCGCGTATACCGAGTCGTATCATTTGATAGAAGGCAAATATCCAGCAGGCCCCGCCTGCAAACGAAAGTGAAAGTATCATATAAGTAATTTTAACAGCACATGCACTGTAAAACAAGCATCTGTATTGACAAATTTATATGAAATCTGTATATTTGAGAAACATTGCATTCCCCGATTGTGTAATGGTAGCACCTCAGATTCTGGTTCTGATTGTGGGGGTTCGAATCCTCCTTGGGGAACTACGGAAGTATGTTCCGTTGCAGGCTGACCCGGCTATACGGATCAGCTTTTTTATGTACTGTGTACGAGCTTTTACAGAAATCTCGTTGATTCATGTAAAGAGAAAATGTATTTTTCCTTTTGCATGAATCAGGTCCCTTCGTCTATCGGCTAGGACGAAAGATTCTCAATCTTTAAAGATGGGTTCAACTCCCGTAGGGACCGTTCCTAGTTCGTCTGTAATTCCTTCCGCACAAAGGAATTAAGAAAACACAAAATCGCTTTTTTACCCAACTGTCAACAAAGTGTCAACAAGTCGAGGAAAAAAGCATGAATCAACATCATACTTATACGCTGTATCGAGATCTCAAACACAGTCCGTATTGGTATTATTTGGCGTATTCGCCGGATGATATACGTACATGCGGACATAGTACCGGTTGTACCAGTAAAACTGCTGCACGTAATTACTGTGACGACCTTTTAAAAAGAGGTTTATTATATAATGGAATAAATCTGACATTCGAGCAATATGCTTATGGCTGGTTTGATGATGGCTCGGCATGGATGCAGGACCGGCTTGCATGTGGTACACCGGATCATCCGGCGTTGTCTCCCGCGTATATTATGAAATTGCAATCAGATCTACGACTGTATTTACTTCCATATTTTGCTGGTAAAAAATTACAAAATATAAAGCCGTCGGATGTAAAACATTTTCGTACATGGTGTATACAGGAAAAGAAACTTGCATTTAAAACAATAAATAATACTGTAAGCACTTTCCGCATTATTACCGATACCGCGCTGGCTGATAATGTGATTATGTTTGACCCATTGCGGGGCATAAGGCCTCTTGTCGATGTATCAAAGACACGGGATGCATTTACGCTGAAAGAGGCTCAAAAGATATTTAGCGCGGAATGGAAATCAAAAGAGACAAAACTCGTAAATTTTACCGCCGCATTAACTGGAATGCGCATAAGTGAAATTCTTGGAATACGGAAAGAAAATCTGCATAAGACGTATATTGATTTATCGGACCAGTTCCATTTAGGCCGGCTGTCACCACTCAAAACAAAAGAAGCACGTAAAATACCGATTCCGCAGGAATTATATGAACAACTCCTGCCGCTATGCAGCAAAGGTTTTGCGTTTCATGAAAACGATCCGCAGCGGCCGTATATTCATCTTAGGTATGTACTTACCGACATAGGAATGGAGAGTGCCAGGGAAAAGCGGCATTTGTGTTTCCATTCATGGCGGCATTTTTTCAATACGTATCTGCTTGCAGAAAACGTTCCACCGGTAAAGGTTGCCGCAGTTCTGGGGCACTCGACAGGAGCGGGGAGCATGCAGGAACGTTATACAAACTGGAATCCAGACATGTTCCCGGAAGTGTACGCGGCGCAGGTGAAACTGATAAAACTGCTTCAGCCGTAAAAGAACACAGGCATAAAAATATGTCTGTGTTCATAGCATTTATCATAGAATATTTTTTTCTATTTATACCAGCATGGTTAATTCCGGTCTGAAAAGTCTGTTTTCCTGATCTACAGGCGGTTCCCATGTTGCAACAGCTTCATCCTGCGGAGTCGATCTGTACCGTCCTTCATCGATCATCTTCAATGTTTCCAGTACCAAATCAACACCCAGCGGAAATAACGCATTGTGCCACAGTTCCTTATATGTCCATTCTCTGTTTACCAGTACGGAACGCTGCAGTACAACCGGTCCGCCGTCAACTTTTTCGTTCAGTTCATAGATTGTTCCGCCCGCGACCGCGTCACCGAACTTTATTGTCCATTTTACCGCGTCACGCCCTCTGTGCCGTGGTAGTAGTGAAGGGTGATAGCCGACTGCATATCGTACCTTCTGCCGTACTTTCGTGCTTATAAAATGGTGGCTGTGTACAGCTAAAATTACATCGGTTCCGGCCGGTATGTCAGAGGACAGCAGCTTTTTGTCGTCTATAATAACCGGTTTCCTGCTGTCGCAGAATGCCGCCTTCTTGAGTCTGTCGTAATACTGTCCGTCTCCCGGGCAGGCTACACCTGTTATTTCGTAACCGGCATCCCGCACGGCTTTATATACTGCCGCCCCGAAAGATTTCTGACCGGCTATAAACACTTTAAGCATTGGTATCTCCTGTGTATGCGAATCCCTGTACAGCCCTGAAATGTCCACCGTAACGGCTGTGTCCTTTACCGTCTTTGCTTGTAAAGGCCGTACCGCCCGGCTGATATAAGCACGCACTCTTCTGTATCCACAAAGGCGATCTTCTAAGTGCTGCGGCAAGCTGGGGGTGAGATGTATGAAACAGAACCGGTAATTTCCGACCGCAGCGTCCATTTCCGTCTAAATGCCACTGACAGACAGCGTTCAGGAACCGTATCCCGATACCTGCACCCTGCCACTCGGGCATGACTACAAGACGCGTCGCACGGTAGTATCCGCTCTGAAAAAACGGACAGACCGCAACATGTGCGACCGGCTCACCGTCAACAAGTCCTATAAAGTACTGGGCTGCTATGGGCATGGGTAAATCTAGATAATAATGCGGTTTAAAGTAGTGCCAGTAACTTCCATCGGCCTGCACAATTTCAAGTTCAAACTCGGGTCGCCGAAGACACCCCCTTGTATATTTCGCGTCCTTGGTGTCAATAATCCAGTCGGGTTCAAGCCAGGGCAGAATATCATAATGAGGTGAAAGAAGAACGGCTCTTCGCCCCGGTTTGCGTCTCCATGACTTCTGAAAGGCTCCCGCTCCTGTTTTTGCAACCTGCCGGTCAACAACAGACGTAAACTCGTCAAGAATAACTTCGTCTGGACCGGTAAGGAGCAACCGGGCGAGTCCCGCGCGGAACTGTTCTCCGTTTGACAATACTTTGAACGGCCGAAGCCATGAGGGAACGCTTCCAAGTCCGACGGCTGACAGTGCCGACGTAACAGTATTGAAATTCCCGTCAGGATTTATAGCTTCAATAATCGGTTCATCGTCCGGCCAGTCTTTCTTTAAATCGTAAATCTGACCGTCAAAGAAGGTCTGCCCGATAGACGTTTTACCGCTGCCGGAAGGACCGACAACAACACCGATCTGCCAGTCGAACTCGTCTATATCGGTATCAACGGAAATATTGAACTTGTTGCCGTATTCAGCATTGAAAAGGCTTTTTACCCGTGCTGCACGGTACGTGTCATAGTTTTTACATTCTTTTGTAACAGAGATAGTTTTCATACGCTCACCACCTTAATGGCGAGACCCATTTTTTTTAGTTTATTATAGACAGCCTTTTGTTCAGCTTCATCCTTACACATGACTATAACCGCGTATTTCGGTTGATAGACAAATTTACCCATATACAAATCCTCCAAAGTTTGCAGTACGGTGTAAACCTTTAGGCTTTTTCTACCGATTCTATACATATCTCATGCATGAGTCGGGTAGAAGCGGAGTAATCCGTAGGCGTGTGAGGCGCTTGTCGGCGAGGTAGTTACTCGCCGGTTTCTGCCCGTTTTGTGTTAGTTCATACTTGTATAGTCGTTTTGATAAGAGAATTTGACAAATCAGTAATCAGGAGCTATTATAAACTGTATTTGTTCAATACTTGTCTGAGCAAACATAGCCGCAATCGTAAAAGGTTGCGGCTTTTTTATATTTTAAATAAAATAGAGAAATTTTATAAAAAAATTGATTTTTTGAAATTCAGTGTTATAATATTCTGAATACAAGATTCCTTCTGCAAACCTGTTTTAGGTAACTCATAGAATCAAAGTTATGAAATCTGTTTTTATGGTTAAAGAATTTATATTTTTAATTGAAGTATTACAGAATTGGAAATATGCGAAAATAAATAGTTTAATTATTTTGCATATTTTTTCAAAGTGATATGAAATATAGATGGTTTATAAATTTATTCGAATTGTTATAATATAAATGAATATTTCAGTTATAAAATATTAAACGAGGTTTTTGTATGGAAGAAATAGTTACAGAAAGTGATGTTGAACAGAAATTTTTACAGCCTCTTTTAACAAAGAAAAGGCCTTATGGATTGGGATTTGAATTTCATGAATTTCTTACGAAAGAAAATATTAGGAAGTTTGAAATTGATAAAGGAATAAACAAGAAAGTATATTTTCCTGATTATATCATCGTACTACAAGGGTTTCCCTTGGTTGTAATTGAAGCAAAAAAACCTGGTGAAGATTTAAATGAAGCATATCGGGAAGCTCGACTTTATGCAAGTGAATTAAATGCAATTTATCAAACGGGTATTAACCCCTGTCAATATGTAGTAGCAAGTAATTATGATGAAACTGTAATGGGTAATTGGGATTGTGAAAATCCAGAAATAACTTTTACAAATTCTAATATTACTGCCGCGAATAAGAATTATTATGACTTTATAGATAAAATAAATAAAGAGAGTCTTTTAATTTATGCTAAAACATTATTAAAGAATACAAGAGGTAATAATCGTTTTTTAAAACCTGTTTTTTTATTTAGTGGTAGAGCTTTTCAATCTGATTTAATTGGTGATAATGGTTTTGGAACAAATCTTGCCCTTGATTATCAACATATCTACAATCCTGAAACAGAAGAAGAAAGAAAAAATGTTGTAATTAATGCTTACATAAATTCAAAAAAAAGGGAGTCGCATGTTAGCCCAATTGAAAAAATAATTAAACGATCTGGATGCAGCAGTTCTAATGATTTAATTGATATTACTGATACAGGAAATCCTGAAGAGGTTATCAACACGCTTAAAGAAATAGATCATTATAAGAAGGCTGTATGCATTTTAATTGGTAGCGTCGGAGCTGGAAAATCAACATTTATTGATTATCTTCGATTTCAAGCTCTTGATAAGGAATTAGTAAATAGGACGGCATGGTTAACTCTTAATATGAATAATGCGCCTGAAGATTCACATCTAATTTATGATTGGGTTTTTGATAATTTGATTGATATAATAAAATCATCTCATGGACAAGAAGACATTTCCTCATTAGAAAATATTATGAAGATATTTAAAGAGCAAATAAAAATATTTGACAAGGGACCTGTAAAATTGTTGCCTGAGAATGAAAGAAGTAAAGAATTATATAATTTTTTGATTAAATTGCAAAATGATAAAAATAAATACTTGAATTCATTAATAAAATATTTTTATGTTAATAAAAATATTATACCGATTGTGGTTTGTGATAATTGCGATAAAAGAAGTAGAGATATTCAATTGCTAATGTTTGATGTTGCTAATTGGATAAAAACAAATTTTGATTGTATGGTTTTTTTACCATTAAGAGATACTACATATGATCAATATAGGAAAACGCCGCCATTAGATACTGCCATTAAGGATTTAACTTTTCGTATTGATCCACCTCTTTTGGACCGTGTCCTTCAAGCAAGATATGAATATATACTGCGGGAATTTTCAAATAACAGTAAAGATTTTTTTTATACACTTAGTAATGGAATGAGAGTTCAATGTAAGAGAGAAGATGTTGGTAATTATTTGAAATCTATTCTTACGTCAATATTTCAAAATGATCTTACGAAAAGAATATTTATAGGTTTGGCAGGAAGAGACGTAAGAAAAGGTGTCGAAATATTCTTGGAATTCTGTAAAAGTGGGTATATCACGGATGATATGATTTTAAGAATTAGAACATCCAATGGTTTAGAGAAAATACCTACGAATGTAGCTATGCAGATATTGATAAAGGGTACGAGACGATTTTATAATGATACAACTTCTCGTTTAAAAAATATTTTCTTTTCGGATAAAGAAGATTATCTTCCAGACCCATTTGTTAGACTCGCTATTTTACAATGGTTAAAGAAACATTATGACGAAAAGGGGCCGAAAGAATTGAGAAGTTATCATTCAATTAATAGCATAATAGCTGATTTATCTCTTTTAGGCCATAATGAAGATAGAATAAAGAAAGAAATAGAGTATCTAATAATGTCTGATTTAATAATAACTGAATCCCAAATAAAAAGATTTCCAGAGGAAAATGAATTAATATCTATAACTAGTACTGGATTTATACATTTAGACTTAATGCAAAATATTTATTATTTGGCTTTTATTTCTGAAGATACATATTTTGACTCAGAAAAAATAGCTCAGAGAATAGCAGATAATCTAATAAGAAAAAGGGCTAATTTGTTCTTAGATTATCCAATAATATTGGAAAATGCGAAAGATTTAGTTGATTATCTAGCGGATTACTATCATAAAGCAAATTTTAAAATTGAAAATTTTAATGGTAATGGATTTATTGAAAATTACTGTAATATTGATGATTTAAGAAAATGGATACAAAAAAAAGCTGACGAAACTGAAGATTTTATTGATTATAATAAATTGATTAAAGACTATCCTTGTGACTACAAGGGATATGCTACAGTTGCCAGAGTAGTTGGAAGCTCATATATTGTAAAGATTGGAGAAAAATGCTACGGGTATTTGGAAGGTACAGGAGATACATGGAATGAGGGTGATACGTTGTTTGTATGTATTAAATATTTTGATAGTGAACATAATAAATTTGTTGTTACTCTAGCTAATGAAAATCCATAGAGCAAATATTGTGAGATAGAGTAGTTACTAAAATCTACTTCTTTCACATTTGCCATACTATAATAAGGTATTTTTTATGTTAATAATTTCTAGCATAAATTATAGATTTGTTAAATATTGAATGATATTATTTTAAAGTAATTGTAGTAAGATAACTATGAGTTATAACAAAAATTATTTAAAATTTGAATAACAGTGTTATAATATTTCAAATGTTTGGTTAAGGAGAGATTTATGGAGCAGGATATTAATCAGAATGTTATTCACAATTATGTAGCTGAAGTTTTAATTGAATTAAATAAAAAAATAAATGATTATCAAAAAAGTGACTATCAAGAAAAAAATAATCAAAAAAAAGAAAATGATAATTTTAATGTCCATGATGGTATTAATAATTATTTTATATTCAGGGGTATTAACAAGTATACAGATACAGAAGGAAATGAAATTGTTAATGAAGAACCAAAAATTCAGTCAGGTGCAGCTTTGCGATTGAAGAATACAAAACATCAAAAGCAATTGGAATTTTTGGAATATCATAAAAATCTTATAAATTATGCTAAACAAAATTATTTAAGAGATCTATCTGACATTTCAGAGAAGACAGATTTGGATATATTGGCTTTTATAGAACATAACAGAGGAGCTACGTGTTTAATTGATTTTTCTTTAAATTTTTTAATTGCATTGTATTTTGCATGTGCTTCTACTGATGAAAAATCAAAAAAAATGGCGGGATATGTTTTTTTTCTGAATGTAAATTCTCCATCTCATGAAGATCTTTTATTTAAAATAAATAGTAGAAATAAAAAGATGTCGATTAATGAACTGCTGACGAAAAAAGCCAGAGCGAAAAGTGTTAAGAAGAGTCAAAGAAATAGAATCTGGTTTTGGCAACCAGAATATACAAATAGTAGAATAAAAAAGCAGGATAGTGTATTTCTTTTTGGCTTGGATGCCATAGATAATAATTTAAAATATAGTTCTATCAAAATAGATTCTGGGAAGAAAGAACATATTTTAAATGAACTTAACAATTTCTTTAATATTTCGCAACTTGATATATATGATGATTTACCGGGATTTGCTGGAGAGGCAAATAATAAATATCAGACAATTGCGAATGAAATTCTTGATACAGGAATGTGTATCCAGCAAATAAAAAATCTAATTAAAAATGAGGAATATGATGAAGCTGAAAGGTTGTGTATAAAAGCCTTAGGCTGCGTAACAATACAAAATAAAGATTGTGGGAGGTGTGAAAATAATTTAATAAAAAGAGTAGAAATACTTAATCAATATAGTATTGTAAAATATAACAAGGCAATGGAAAGTGATAATGATTTTGATAAGCAAAGTTTAATATTACAGGAAACAAATTTTTTGGAAGAAGAATACGAAATTGTTTGTAAAAATACTAATGAAATTTTGGCAAAAAATGATGTTTTGGTTCTATCTATTTTTAGAAGACTTCTTTTTTGTTACTATGATACCGAACAATACGAAAAGGGTTTAGATATTATTAACGAATATTTTAATAGATGTGAAATTTGTAATCTAGAAAAGGAAGATCAGCGGGATTGGATTTTAATGGGACTAGAGTTAAGTGTGTTAGCGAGAGATAAAAAAAATTTTATTTATTATGATGAATGGTGTATGAAAAAAGTGTCTTGTATAGATGATCCAATGTGTGAAATAATTTACGATTTATTTTTTGAAATTGATTATACTTTTAGAAATAAAAAAGAATATAGTCCAAAAATAGTACTACCTACAGATGAAAAAATATTGGAATATTATTTAGTTTCTCAAAATTATAAAAAAATTGAATATTGGGGGTTTGGAGATACAAAGAAATGGCTGAAAAAGAATGAAAGAAAAATTGGTAAAATATTATATATCTATTTACTTGAGAAAATATTTAAGATCGAAAGATTACAATCGTGTTTAAAGGATAAGATAATAAATGTTTTACCTGCATATTAATTTTTTTATAACTAAAAAGTAATAACTTTCTATACTTCTTCATTATGACGTAAGCGTCAATTTATGACCCAATCGCCTTTATCTTCAAAAGGAGTCAGCCTGATATTCCACGGCAGGAGCTGCATCCAGTCTTCATCGGTCCGGGCATAAGGGATGCGTTCAAACAGGCATCGCAGATAGTCATACGGGACAAGCTTATACAGCTTTGCATTTTCAATGAGAGTGTACATAAAGCATGAACTGCGTGCACCGTCTTCACTGCCTGAAAACAACCAGTTTTTTCGACCGCATATAAACGGACGGACTGCATTTTCCGCTGTATTATTATCCGGCGTCAGTTCAGGGCTTAGTAAATAATTAAGAATCAGATCCCAGTATTCGAGAGTATAGGAA
>JALNVF010000016.1 GCA_023231445.1 Treponema sp.
GGATATCTGTGCACCGTTCGCTGCGTCTTCAGGTGCAAAAATCACCATAAATTCTGAAAAATCAGTTGTAAAAGGAGCAGACTGCCTGTATACTGATGTGTGGGTTTCAATGGGTGAAGAAGCACTCAAAGAAGAACGGATAAAGCTGCTTGCTCCTTTCCAGGTGAATAACGGGCTGATGAAAGCAACCGGTAAGGATACGACTATATTTCTGCACTGCCTGCCTGCGGTAAAAGGACAGGAAGTAACGGAAGATGTAATCGAAGGAAGCGCAAGCCGCGTCTGGGATCAGGCAGAAAACCGGAAGCATACCATCAAGGCTATTATGCTTGGTATTATCTGACATACATTAACGGACTTTACAGGAGGAGTGGAATATGAAAAAGATTCTATGGGCGCTTTTTGCAGCAATGATGGTCTGTACCGCAGTTTCTGCCGCAGAATCAGGAAATCAGACTCGCGACGAAAGCAAATGGACGTCAATTTCATATGAGAACGTACCTATTTATAAAATCATTGAATCAAAAGACGCCTATGTCATTATTTACGGAAAAAACCGCATAGGCTATGGTTCAACCGTTATTCCCAAAAAATGGGCCGCGGGAAATACCGGAAATCCGCGGAAATTAAAATTCCGTACGGTAAAAGGTAAACTTCTGCCCTTCATGACCGTTGTAAAAAAAGACGGAAATTTCATGCGGGTTATTCTTAATGTTCCGGTATCAAAATCGAATTCTGTCTGGGGCGTCGGAAACGATGCAAAAATGGTAAATACAGACAAAGAATCTCTTGAAGATCTGGCACTGTAGCATAAAATTTATAGTTTTATAAGCTGCCGTCATTTTTCGGCAGCTTTTTTTTGTCATTTTCAGCGAGGTAACTTATGAAACTTCTCTCAGAAGAACAGATTACAGAATTCCGTACATTCATTATACAGCATGATTTTTTTTATGTAGCAGGACATAAGGAGCCGGACGGTGACTGTATCTGTTCCTGTCTCGTACTGGGACTGCTTTTAAAATCAACGGGTAAAGCGTATCAGCTTCTTTCCGCCGGTCCGTTCAAGAGACCCGAAATCCACCAGTATGAAAAATCATTTTCTACATCAATGCAGTTTCTTACTGAAGAAGAACGCCGCAGAACAGGCCTTATCATCGCCGACTGTTCCGAATATGCCCGGCTCGGAGATATCGACGGTGATACAAAAAATCTTGACACATTCATTATCGATCATCATAAAACAGCGGCCTGTCCGGAAGGCGCATCATGTCTCATAGATCCTTCCGCTCCTGCTACATGCAGTCTTGTCCAGATGCTGTATGAAGGAATTACAGGAAAAGTGTCTAAAGAAGCTGCAGAAATTCTTTTCTTCGGATTGAGCACTGATACAGGGTTTTTCAGGTTTCTCACGTCAGATTCTGCAGAAGTTTTCCATGCAGCGGCCCGGCTCGTCGATGCCGGGGCTGATCCGCGCACTACATACGACCTCATTACAAGCGGTAAACCGTATACAACACGAAAATTAATCGGCATTATGCTTGACCGCGCGGAACGGTACCTTAACGGCAGACTTATTGTCACCTATGAAAAAATTGAGGACACCCAGAAATGGGGAGTTGAAGGCCGCGATTCCGATTCTCTGTATCAGCTGCTTCTCTCCGTTAAAGGTGTTGAAGCAGTTGTTTTCCTCCGGCAGGAAACGGAAACTTCATGCACAGGAGGGTTCCGTTCGCGTGATACGGTTGATGTAAGTGAGGTTGCAGCAAAATTCGGCGGCGGCGGTCACAAAAACGCATCAGGTATGAGTGTTGAAGGAAAAATCGATACGCTTGTTCCTGCTATTGTCAAAGAATTTGCGCGCCTTATGTAAAAAAAACTGGCACAAATCTTGCTACAGAATAAAGCATCTTGTCTGAGTAGGATTTGTGTATGGATAATGAAAAAAGTAATGACCCCGGAGAAATCGACAGAATTCCGGAACTTGTTGCAGCAGGAAAACTGACTGAAAATGAAGCGGTTAATCTGATTGCAAAAGAAATCTATCAAACGCCCTTCCGCTTCGGATTGGCTGGATACGATGAAGATTTCCGCAGTGAAGTGCTGCTTTCTTTTCTTCAAAAAGGCAGTTTCATACTTGAACGCTACATTCCGGAGCGAAGTAATTTCAGATCGTATCTTTTTGCGTCTGTACAGGGATTTATTCTGACCCAGAAAAGAAATCAGATCAGAAAAATGGTTTCCGATACGAATGTAAAGCACTATATTGCCACAGAAGATCAGGAATATGAAAAAAAAGAGAGCGGACACCTGTCAGTTTCGTGTCCTCACGTAAAATATCAGGCGGTATCAAATGAGAATATATGGCGGACAATGTCGGCGCGCTGCCGTCAGGTCGGCACATCAAACGCTAAAACAGCGCTTATTCTGGCGCTTAAATCAAGTTACTATATTCCGGCTGATTATGTCGATGATGTAAGTTCTTTCTGCAGTCTTGAAAGCGCAGAACTTCACCGGCTTATTATTGAATTGAATTCACTTCTGTATGCAAAAATAAAACGGCGGAATCTTATTGTTGAACGGCGGAATAACGCGTATTACTTTCACCGCAAATATTTTATGCAGATGAAGTATTGTAATCATGAAAAAACAAATATGGAGACCTTATCTCAAAAATACAGTAAGCAGACTGAAAACTGGCAGAACAAAAACAAGTTACTGCAGAAAAGCAGATACCGGGTTTGTCCGACAAATAAAATGATAGCAAAAATACTTGGTATTTGTGAACGTCAGGTAGGCTATTATATTAAACGGGCAAAAGGTCTTGATAAGGAAAATAAACTGATTGTCTAAAATGACTCATGCGTATACTATGGCAGCATGAAAATATACTTGGCCACAGGAAATAAAAACAAAAAACGCGAAATGGCGCAGATACTGGAAAATCATACAATTGTCATTCCGTCCGACGAAGGAATATGCTTTAATCCCGTCGAAAACGGTACAACATTCTATGAGAACAGTCTTATAAAGGCACGTGCGTTATATGAATTAGTGCACTGCCCGGTAATTGCCGACGATTCAGGTATCTGCGTCTCAGCACTCGGCGGTGCACCGGGGATTTATTCTGCCCGCTACGCAGGACCGTCATTTCCGCAGGGGAAGCCTGACGGAAGTAAAATTCCGCAGAGCGAACAGAATAAATTTCTTGTTGAACAGCTTAACGACGCACTTACGAAAGGTACTGACAGTTCCGCTTTTCCCAACGGCCCCCGCTCCGCACATTATACCTGTGCAATGGTATTGTATCTGGGCGGAGACAGACTGTATGTGGCAGAAGAAACAATGGAAGGTACTATAGTGCCGTCTCTTGAAGATGCCGCAGGAACAGGCGGATTCGGCTATGACCCGCTGTTTTTCCTGCCGCAGTACGGAAAAACAGCCGCCCAGCTTTCTGCCGATGAAAAAAATGCCGTTTCGCACCGGGGCAAAGCCACCCGTGCCATACTGCAGATAATTAAGGATACACAGATTTAATCAGAAGTTATTGTTACAAGCAGCTTAATCATGAACAGTATTCTGACTAAGCTGTTCCTTTTTCTCTTTCAGCTTTTTATTAAGGCGAACGTAATATCTGAAAATAAGACTGGTTGCCAGTATACCCGCTGCCTCGGATACAAAGATGAGCGGAATACAGGGAATCGGGAACTGAACATGCCAGACACGGCAGAATACAAAAGTACCGGCTGCAATAATTACAATGACAACGGCAAACGCGGCAGGGGGACGCCTGCGCAGGTAGATATACACGAACATAAAGCAATACCGGCAGATAAGTCCGATACACATACCGGAAACAGCCCCTCGGACCGCACCGATAACAAGGTCTCCATTGAGAAAAATCTGACTGAACCCACCGACAGCAAGGCCGATCAACGCGGATATGAATAATATTCCAAGCAATTCACGTATTCTTTCCATATTTACTGCTCCTACATATCAAGGAACTGTTTAAAGTCTTTGACATAATTCCGGGTCACTTCAATGCGCTCTTCTGTATCATAAAGCCGTAGAAGAATCTTTCCTCCGAACCAGGGGATTATTTCCTTTATTTTCATAATATTGACAATATTCGACTTGTTCACCCGTATGAAGTTTTTGTATGCCAGTAATTTTTCCATCTCAAACAGCTTCTGTTTCATTTCATATGCCTTTTGTTCCGTACAGGCATACAGGCTGTTCCCCGATGAACGAAAATAGATAATGTCTTCAAGTTTTAAAGGCTCATACGTTTCATGCTTTTTCCCAATCAAAACAGGAGGAACCCATTTTAATCCGCTCAGGTCATAAAGCAACCGTATCAGATCATGCATTTCGTCCGGAGAAAAAAGAAGAGAAAATCCTGATTCAGGAACAGGATACCCGCGTTCAACGATAGTCAGATCGGGAAAATCACTTTCTACCGTATCGAGATTATGCATCGCGTCCTGAATTTCGAACCGCTTTTCTTCCGATGCGACTATTTTATAACGAAGCATTGTAGTTTATCATACGCCGGAAACTCTGTGCTGTCAATTTTTCTGTCAAGTTACCTTACATACGCATACAAGCAGCTTGTCACATCTATAATACAGTTTGTCATTCATTTTTGAAACTCCACTGAAACAGGGTGTATTATACAGGACGTAAAAAAACAGCCGGCAACAAAGGAGGGAGTCATGCTTATACATCTGAAAAATATATGCAAGACATACGCACTGGGCAAAGCTAAAACAATCGCTCTGAAGGGCATATCCGTCGATATCGACGACGGCGATTTTGTCTGTGTCACGGGACCGAGCGGATCCGGAAAGTCGACAATGCTGCATGTAATGGGCTGTATCGAAGATCCGACATCGGGCGATGTAGTTATCCGCGGAGAAAACACAAAACATATGAATGATACGCAGCTGTCCCGTTTCAGAAACAGGCATATCGGCTTTATCTTTCAGAGCTTCAATTTAATATCGGCATTGAATATCCGTGAAAATGTCGAATTTCCGCTGCTTATCAGAGATGGAAAAGTCGACAGAGACCTTGTCGAGTATACGATTGAATCGGTCGGACTTTCGGACTACGTAAAGCATCGCCCCGACGAACTTTCCGGCGGTCAGCGCCAGCGGGTTGCTGTGGCCCGCGCACTGGTGACAAATCCTGATGTCATCATTGCCGACGAACCGACCGCCAATCTTGATTCAAAAACCGGTGGCAGGATTATAGAACTCCTGATCAAATTAAACCAGGATTTGAAGACAACCTTTATCTTCTCAACACACAACGAAAACCTTGCAAAATCAGCAAGGCGTTCCATCCGGCTTCTTGACGGTGAAATAGTAGATTAACACAGGAGAAATGATGCTGTATTTGAAATTGGGATTACGAAATATCCTTAAAAACTTTCGGAAAAACCTTCTGACTATCGTCATGATCTCTTTCGGCATGACCGCTTTGTTTATCTACGGCGGTTCCAATACCCAGATGTTCAAACAGTTCCGGGATATGGTTATTCACGAGCAATACGGGCATTTTCAACTCCATACAAAAGGATATTCCGAATCCGGCAGGAAAAAACCGTTCGACTATCTTATAAAAAATGCTTCAAAAATAGAAGAACAACTGCTTGCTGAAGATTTCATCAGCTTTGTCGCACCCCGGCTTCATTTTTCCGGAATCGCATCAAGCGATACAAAAAGTACCGTTATTCAGGGATTCGGAGGAGATGCTGCTGCAGAAGGACGGATGGAATATCGCAAGGTTAATGCCGGGAAATGTATCGGTAATACGGATACATTTTGTGCCGTTATCGGAGAACGTGCACTGCGCAGGCTTTCGGCTTCTGTCGGGTCGACAATTACCGTTCTTTCAAACATGAAGGGAGGCGGGATTTCCGCGGTTGATCTTACGATTACCGGAACTAAGAAAAGCAGCGGTGAAGGCGATATCCGGAATCAGATGTTCGTACTTGCAGACCTTGCCGCTGTACAGGAACTCATAGATGCATCCGATTCGGTTGACACGCTTATAGTCCACCTGAAAGACGGACAGTCGTTCAAAAAAGCGGAACGCCAGATTGCCGCGTTCTGCAATGCAAACAATCTGGAATATGAAACATGGAACAATCTTGCACTATTCTATGAGCGTTCGCGGCAGGTCTTTTCCATGAATGAAAAAATGCTGACGATTATTATTCTGATAATCTCCGTCTTTATTATTATCAACACCCTTTATATGTCGTATATGTCCAGAGTCCGCGAAATCGGGACAATAAGGGCCATCGGAACCACAAAAAAACAGGTGCTGAAACTGTTCATCAGTGAAAGTATCATTCTGGCTCTGGCCGGCTGCGTGCTGGGCATCACTGCTGCTTCTTTGATCGGTGATGTTATAAACGGCCTCGGTGGAATTTATCATCCCTCATCCGTGTTCAATGAAGAGGCGTATTACACACTCATAAAACCTGAGTTCACAAAGATACTTCTCTACTGTCTGCTTTTTACGGCAGTCTCCATAGCAGCTTCCGGTGTGATATCATTCCGCGCCATGAAATTATCGATTGCAGACTCGCTGCGGTGGAACTAGAGGAGGCATAAATGCTGTTTAGTAAACTGGGTTTGAGTAATCTGCTTAAAAACAAAAGAAAAACAGTTTTAACACTGCTGACTATCTCGCTGGGATTTGCCTGCCTGACTGTCGCGAAAGGATACACGAATTACTGCTTATGGGGATTACGGGAATCCATCATAAACGGAGGAGTCGGCCATTTCCAGATATACAAGGAAGGTTTCAGGGAACGGACGGACGATGATTCGTTCAACTTTCTTATCAGCGATTACAAAAAAATCATCCGGGAATTTTCCACTGTTCCCGGGGTAAAATTTGTTGCTCCGCGATTGTCCTTTATAGGAATTCTGGCAAATAATACCGGTTCCGCAACTGTAGCCGGACACGGCGGCTGGCTGCAGGAAGAAAGAGCACTCACGTCATTTTCGACTATTGAACAGGGTGCCTTCCCCCGCGAGGATGAATCGTATGGTACGCTGATAGGAAGCGGAGTTGCCGGTCTTATCGGCCCCTCCGTTCATGGCACCGCTACCCTTTCCGTTGCCATGAACGGAGGGGCCATCAACGTGATGGATTTCGATGTCACCGGTATTATTTCAAGTCAGCTTGAGGAACTGGAAGACACGTATATGCTTATCCCGCTGGAATCTGCTCAGTCCCTCATGGATGTTCCCGATTCCATAGATACAATCATTATCATGCTGCTCAACACAGAGGATATGCCTTCTGTCGAAAACAGGATATGCAGTATCTGCCGGCGAAACGGACTTGAGTACCGAACATGGGACCAGATCGTTCCCTATTACAGCGGAGCGGCGTCGTTTTATTCTTCGTCGATGAACATAGCACTCATAGTCATTCTGGCTATCGTCGTATTTGCAATCATAAATACAATGCTCATGGCAGTGTACGACAGAATGCGCGAAATCGGAACAATGCGTTCAATCGGCATGACGGCGTTCCAAACGCTGCGGATGATAACCGCTGAAAGTACGCTGCTTGGGGTCTTCGGATGCGCAATCGGAATCATTTTGGCCTTTTTGACGGCATTTATTATCAATGTATTCGGGGGAATCCCATTACCGCCGCCGCCCGGCAACACACGGGCATATCAGGGGCTTATTTATATAGAAACGTTTGATGTTGCGGTTTATTCTGTCGTATTCATTCTGGTTTCCATTCTTTCATCGCTGTTTCCGGCGCGAAAGGCGGTCCGGATGTCTATTGCCGATACACTGCGATGGATTTAAGGAGGTAGCATGAAAAGAAAAACCGTACTGACACTGGCATTGATTGTATTGTGCGTCCGTTCTTTTTCACAGGATGCTGATGAGATACTGAAAAAAGTTGATGAACGAAGAGCTGTCGGTTCATCTTTCAGTTTTACACTGAAAGTCGATGACTATTCGAAGGGGATACTCTCTGACAGCGCCGTTATGAACGGACATGCAAAAGGTATGGACAAAACGATGGTACAGTATGAAGAACCTGCAAACATGAAGGGAAAGAAACTGCTGATGGTACGGGATGAAATGTTTATCTTTGTTCCGAAAACGCAGCGGCCGGTCCGTCTTACCCCATCGCAGCGCCTGATGGGACAGGCATCAAACGGGGATGTTATGAATGTACGTTTCCAGTCTGATTACAAACCGGAACTTACCGGAGACGAAACGATTGAGACTCAAAACGGAAGAAAAAACTGTCTGATCCTTACTCTTACCGCAAAGCGACGCGGTAGTACCTATAACAGAATAGTTTTGTGGGTAGAAAAAGAAACCTGTTTTCCGGTTAAAGCTGATTGTTATGCGTTGAGTGGTAAACTGCTTAAAACTATTGAATACTCTTTGATAAAAGAATTTGAAGGAAAGAAGATTGTTTCAAAAGCAACCATCTGCGATAAGGTTACCAGAGATACGTATACGGTGATCGAGTTTCTCGATATGCAGACGGATGATACCCCGGACAGTTATTTTAATAAAGAATATCTTCTGCGGATGCACTGATTACGTCATCACGATGAAGTCAGCATAATTCTGCGGATATAAAAGGATTTTTCGATGATACGTCATTTACAACGAGGCTGTACCATTGCAGCTGTTCTGATCTTTACCGCACCGGTGCTGTTCGCTGAAGTCTGCTTCGGGAATCATACGTTCAGTGCACGTTTTTATTCGGACCAATACTATGAAAATGCTGACTCATGTCTGAATCCGGATAACGTCTTTGACGTTGATGAGGGGTTTGCAGGAAAGGAGCGGTTTACAACAGGATATCACTGGGCCGGTAAAAATTTGTCCGTTACCATGAACGATTTCATGAGCCTTACACCGGCAGAAGATCCCGGCTTCACGAACTGCTTCGGAGAACTGTACGGATCAGTGTGTCTGGGAAACGTTTTTATCGACATCGGCAAAAAACGTATCAACCAGTCCCTGAGTTATTTCAAGTCACCGATAAATTTTGTGCTCAGCGGATACGATCAATACGACCTTCAGTTCTCGGAGGGATGCATCATGGCAAATATCGAAGCATTTACAGACTTCGGCTTTATCGGTTTCTCTTTTATGCCTGAATGCGGTTTTAATTCCGATATAGAGCGGTATGTTTCATCTTCTCAGGACCGGCAGTTACTGCTGCGTTATGATCTTCCGACAACGAATTGTACGACGGGAATTGCTGTTTACTGGAATGACAACTGGCGTCTCGGATGTCATTTTTCCCGGACGCTGGGAGATTATGCGGAAATACATACTGAGTACGTTTTTAATGAGAAAAAAAATGTATCGGGATTCCGCCTTAACGACGGGATTGCATCCAACGTATCCGTAACAAAAAAGTACTGCTCTGAAGGTCTCCTTGGCCTGACGGTCAATTCAGCATGGCTGAGCGGAATCGGTGAGTATTACTACAATCAGGCAGGATACAGTTATGACGAATGGAAAGACGTCACCGATACGTTCCATGATATACGGGATTCAGATCAAACAGCAGCGATGTATCGGTATAATCTTGGAACCGCATTTCAGTCGATGGCATCGAACCGGTCGTTCGGCTGCGGACGCCATTATGCAATGCTCCGTCTGTCGAACCCGTCAACTGAAAAATTACAGTATTCGGTCAATATGATCGTCAATCTTCAGGACGGCAGCGGCATGGTAACACCTTCTATTCGTTACGACGGCTGGGAACACATTGCCGCAGAAGCATCGTTTTCCGCATGTTTCGGTAATCCGTATTCGGAGTTCATGCTCTATGCAGACTCATGGCAAAGCTGTCTTACGATGGAAATTTGGTTATAAAAGGAGGAATAAAATATGATAAAGAAAATTATTTTTGCAGTTACATGCACGGCCATTCTTGTACCGGCTGCTTTCGCCACGGATCAGGAAGAATGTTTTGGTCTTAATGACTACTTCAACAAGTCTCCCGATGAAATTCACGCCAGAATCAATGAATATGAAACAAAACTGGCTGCCGGCAATGACGACAATTATGCAAATCTTGCAATTGCGATTCTGTATGCAGCACTTTCTTCTCCCGAAGAAAATCCGGAAAAAGGTGCGTCAGCCATGATTGTGGAGTATAGTAAACGGTTTGAAAAAAATGAGAAGAACAATCCGCTTGCAATGACGTATTACGGCCTCGGCTGTTCGCTTGTCAGTCGTGATTCGAAAAATCCCGTTACGCAGATAACTCAGGTAAAAAAAGCAATATCGCTTTTTGACAAAGCAGTTGATCTTGCGTCCGCTGATAACCGGCTGTGGTATGTCCGGTATATACGGGCTAATTTCTACATTAATTTGCCGGATACGTTCAAAAAAAGAAGCATAGCCGAAAAGGATTTTGAATTTGTTGAGAATTACTACACCAGTCACCCGGAAATCGAAGGCTTTATGTGCAACGGCTGTTATAATCTCGGTGAAATCGAAAAATCACGCGGCAATATCGATAAGGCAGTCAAATATTGGACTCTTTCGGTAGAACTCGATAAAAAACTTCATCTCAATTCAAAAGAAGCACAGAAAGCTGCAAAGCGGTTGAAGCTGTTCGAAAACTAATCAGCTTCCGGCGTTCTGGAACTTCACATCAGTCAGTAAAGATAAATAGTGGAAAAAGAACTAAAGTTTTTTGCGTTATTTACCGATAGTATAAGTGAATTATCATTGGCGGCGCGGCTTCAATGAAGCGCTGTCCAATATAGCTCAATCGCAGAAAAGTGCAGATGTGGCCTTGTAAACAGACGCGCTTTTTTGCAGAACGGCAGAAAGGATTCTGTCGTATTTCTATTCCATGGAGGAATAAAATATGGTTATCAACCACAACATGTCGGCAATGTATGCCAACCGTCAACTGGGGATCACAGGTCTTTCTATCAACAAAGACATGGAAAAACTTTCTTCCGGTGAAAAAATCAACCGCGCAAGCGATGATGCATCAGGTCTTGCAGTATCTGAAAAGATGCGCGCACAGATCCGCGGATTGAATCAGGCTTCACAGAATGCACAGAATGGTATCAGTTTTATACAGACAACCGAAGGGTATCTGCAGGAAACAACAGACATCATGCAGCGCATCAGGGAACTCTCTGTTCAATCTTCAAACGGAATCTACAGCGCAGAAGACAGAATGCAGATTCAGGTTGAAGTTTCTTCTCTCGTTTCTGAGGTTGACCGCATTGCAAGTTCCGCGCAGTTTAACGGAATGAATATGCTGACCGGTCGTTTCGCCCGGTCAACAGGTGAAAACACTGTCACTGCTTCTATGTGGTTCCATATCGGAGCAAACATGGATCAGCGCATGCAGGTGTTCATTGGAACAATGTCAGCTGCAGCACTCGGCGTCCGCGCAGTCGGAACCGAAGAGAAGCTTTCACTCTCGACACCGGAAGATGCCAACCGCGCTATAGGCACTATCGATGAGGCTCTTAAGAAGCTCAACAAACAGCGGGCAGACCTTGGTGCGTACCAGAACCGTATGGAATTTTCAGTAAAAGGCCTTAACAATGCCTCTGAAAATCTGCAGGCTTCTGAATCACGTATTCGTGATACGGATATGGCCTCAGAAATGGTACAATTCACCAAAGATTCTGTTCTGCAGCAGGCTGGAACTGCAATGCTGGCTCAGGCTAACACGCAGTCACAGAATGTCTTGTCATTACTGAGATAGTGTATTATACTTTGTAGTAGGGAAATTGCGGCCAAATGTAATTTCTCTACTACATTGTGCGGTGTTTCGACCTTACCTTTTTTTATTACAGCTGCACCCCTTTAAAGTAGTATATTAACCGGCATGTTTTCAGACATGTTTCGTTCTTTGAAAACGGGCCTTTCATTTGTCTATGGCGGCAGGAAAAATCAACTCTAAATAATGGCTGATTTTTCCTGCTGTAAGGGTCTGAAATTGATTTCCGGGGGCGCAATAATCGGAAATCAGCCCGCAGAGACAGGACGTAGAGCATGATGTTCTACGGTATGTAAACATGGAGGGCACAATTATGGTTATTAATCACAATATGAGTTCGCTCTATGCTGACCGTGTACTTGGTATTTCTAATGCCAACATTCAGGGCAACATTGAGAAACTCTCTTCCGGCGAACGGATTAACAAAGCAGGTGATGATGCATCAGGTCTTGCAGTATCTGAAAAGATGCGTGCACAGATCCGCGGACTGAATCAGGCTGGACGAAACATTGAAAACGGTGTTTCGTTCATCCAGACAACAGAAGGGTATCTGAATGAAACAACAGACATTCTTCAGCGTGTCCGGGAACTTGCTGTTCAATCATCGAACGGAATCTACAGCGATGAAGACCGCATGCAGATTCAGGTAGAAGTATCACAGCTTGTTTCCGAAGTAGACCGCATTGCAAGCCAGGCACAGTTCAACGGCATGAATCTTCTTACAGGAGGATTCGGACGCGGAGATAATGCACGTACAATGCAGTTTCAGATAGGTGCAAATGTCGATCAGAACGTTCGTGTATATATTGGCACGATGACTGCTCAGGCTCTCGGGCTTAAAGGCGCTCAGGGTGACGAACAGCAGATTTCCATTTCATCACCAGAAACCGCAAATGCTGCACTTGCAACTGTAGATAATGCATTGAAAAATGTGTCAAAACAGCGTGCAGATCTTGGCGCATACCAGAACCGGTTTGAGATGGCTGCAAAAGGTATCAACATTGCTGCAGAAAACACTCAGGCTGCTGAATCTCGTATCCGCGATACAGATATGGCAACAGAGATGGTTAACTACACAAAGAACTCGATTCTTACACAAGCGGGTACTGCAATGCTGGCACAGGCTAACAACCAGTCACAAAACGTACTGTCGTTGCTGAGATAAAAATCGGATTGTCTGCGAAGAGATAACTGGATGTCATCTTTTTGACAGCAAACGTGGACGGAAGGGTGCGCCCCCTTCCCGTTCTTTTTCAGGAGGAAAATGCCCATGAATACAATTACTGGTACAAACGGGCAGAATTTGGCAATGGAAGGCCAGAACTACTTCAAAGTTGCATCTTCAAAAAAAATACCGGCAGGTGTGATCAGCACCGGTATTAATGACATTGCTCCCACAGGAGCCGAGGTCGCTCAGAACATTGTCCAGAATCTTGCCGACGTAAAAGAAGCTGCACAACAGCTGCAAAAGTTGTCTGATATGGTTATGGGACCAAAACTACAGTTCCGTGTCAATCAGGAACTAGGCAGTATCGTCATTAATGTTGTAGATCCAAACACCAATAAGGTGATAAAGGAGATACCGTCTGAGGATATGCAGAAACTGAAGGTCAGAATGAAAAAAGCTATCGGAATGCTTTTTAATGAATTGATCTGAAAACATATTCGTTTGGACAAACCGGATTATGGCTGGAATAAATATACCTGGTGTCACTGACCAATATAATACTAACGATACAGTAGAAAAGCTGATGAAAGTTGAGCGGATTCCGTTGACAAGGGAACAGGATTCGCTGAAAACTTTCAAAGCCCAAAAAGATGCATGGCGGGATGTCAATAAAAAAATGTCGGCACTCCGTGACAGCGTTAAAACACTCTATTCCTATGATAATCCATTCAGCAATAAACTCACATCTTCAACAGATGAACATGCAGTTACTGCAGATGCAGGACGGGCAGCTTCATATGATTCATTTAAAATCGACGTTATTCAGCCGGCAACAGCAGACCGTTTTCTTTCATCTGAACTTGCGGCAGACACTAACGTACCGCAGGGAACATATACTTTTAAAGTGGCAGAAAAAGCGGTAACACTCCGCTGGAGCGGAGGAACACTTTCAGATTTTTCCGGGGCCGTCAATAAGAGAGGCGGAGATATAATCAAATCGCTTGTCATTGGGGCAAGCGAAGGAAAAAAAACACTTCTCATTGAATCTTTAAAAACAGGCGAAGCTAACCATCTTACATTTGAAGATGATGCTAAAAAATTCGCAGTTTCTTCGGGGATGATTTCTCCGGTAAAAGATACAACTGCATCATTCGGTACAATGCAGACTGAATTCCGTCCGGTTCCGGATGAAAACAGTGTTTCCGGACAGGAATATCTGCCAAAAATCAGTAATAGGAATATTACGGTCACTTCGAGTACCGTTAATATTCCTCCCAGAAGCGGTTTCTTACTGAAAATACCTTCGAATATTGAACCGGATCAGCACATCACATTCACTTTAACAAAACAGACTGCAGACGATATTACTGAAGAGCTCAACAAAGAACTGGAAGTACCACAACTTCCGGACGCAGGGTCGGCATCGTTCGGCGGTATAACGATTAATAATAATCCGTCTGATACCCTGCTCCAAAACGCAGTACCGGTACAGCATGCACCGCTTGTACCGGTTTCATCTGATAATATCATATCAGCAGTTTTATCAGACGGCAGTGAAAAACAAATTTCCACACCGCAGGTTCTTACCGATGCAGATACGAAGGTCGACATCGATATGAGTCAGTACAACGGAATACAATCAATTGCAGTACGCAACAGAAATACAGGTACGGCTTTCTCAATGTCGCCCGTTACAGCATACGATCCGAAAGTATCGTCAGGATATACACCGGACAACGCGGTTTCATCAGCAGGTGATGCAGTTATTAAATACGAAGGTATAACGATCCGGCGGCCGACTAACGATATTGACGATATCGTTCCCTCCGTCACACTGCATGTCCATGCAAAGACAGACAAAACGGCGACAATCAGTATAAAACCCGACACAGATACTTCAAAACAGGCGCTTATAACGTTTGTCGGAAAATATAACGAAACAATTGCAGAAATCAATATTCTCTCTCAGAACAAACCGGAGCTTATTGATGAACTTACCTACCTTTCCGACGATGACCGTAAAAAGGAAACGGATAAACTCGGAATGTTCCTGGGAGATTTCTCTCTTACAAATGTAAAAAGTGGACTTCAGTCAATTGAAGGCGGAAAATATGCAGCAAGTAATTCTGCAAAAGTTACTATGCTTTCACAGATAGGCATTTCGACAAGTGCGACGGGAGGATATTCAGGATATTCCGAAAGCAAACTCCGTGGATATCTTGAAATCGATGAAAAAAAACTTGATTCTGCGCTTGCAAATAATCTTGATGATATAAAAAACATGTTCGGATATGACTCGGATGGTGATCTTATAATTGATACGGGTATAGCATACCGGCTCGATAAAGAACTTACTGCATACGTACAGACAGGAGGCGTCATTGCTTCAAAAACAAACAACCTTGATTCTAAAATAAAAACATCAGAATCAAAAATAGTAAAACTTGAAACTCAGATGGATCAAAAAGAACAGGAACTTAAGCAGAAATATGCGAGTATGGAAGGTTCTCTCAACAGCCTTGAATCGCAGCAGACGACTATATCGAATTTTTCGAAACAAAATAGTGGAAATTAACAAAACAAGGAAGGCAGGAGCATGGATTTATTCATTAATGGCACTAAAACAGATATAACTCTTGAAAACGAAAAAACAATCGGCGACGTACTTCGTTCTTTTGAATTAACATGCGAACAGAACGATGCAGCCGTAATCGGCATAAAAGTTGACGATAAAAAGGTTGATGCGGATTCTTTTGATTCATATATAAACAAAACACTTACAGAAAAAACAAAATTTGAATTTGATGTCATCACAAAACAAGTTGTCAGAGAAACGTTCAAAAAGCTTTCAGAAATTTTCAACACATTGTCAGTACGAATGGAACAGGTACCCGCAGATATCCAGAGCGGTAATGGAAAAAGTGCATGTAAGTCAATCACACAGCTTGCAGACAACATTGATCTTTTCTGCCATACAGCCGCGCTTTCTTCACTTTTTCCGGAAACATATAAATCAATACTCATCGACAACAAACCGTTTACAGATTTTTTTGCAGGATTTACTCCGGTACTTTCGCAGCTGGAAAATGCACTCAAAGCAAACGATACTGTTCTTGTAGGGGACCTTTCTGAATACGAAATATGTCCGCGCCTCAAAGCCGTTTCAAAGGCACTGGAGGTGTTTAATGACATTTAATATGGGGACAGGATCGACACCGCTCATAGCGCGACAGACAAAAGGAATTTATAACGTTCTCATTGTTCCGGTTATTTTTATCTGTTTTTTCCTTTTATTATGGGTCCTTTTCAGGTGGATCAGAAAACAGCACGAAACGCCGGAATGGATTGAAGCACAAAAAAAAAGGCTTACAAACAAAAAGGATATCGATGAACTTACTAAAAGACATTCCCTTACACATACAGATTCAGAACTTCTGTGGAAAATCTGCCGGAAAAACAAAGTACCGAACATCTGCTATCTGATTCATGACTCAAACGCAATAGATGCTCTGTTCAAATCCACTTTTCAGGAAATGAAGAAAGAACATGAAAATGAAAAAAAAATAAGTGATCTTTTCAGACTCCTGTACAGACTTGAATTTGCTGAAGCGTCATTATCGGTTATAACTTCCACGACAACAATTCCTGAAGGTGCAAAACTTACCTATATATCTCCGAACGGTTTACAATTTCTCTGTACTTTGAAAAAAAATACTCCGGAAAATCTAATCCTGTCTATTCCGCCGCAGTTATACGATTCCGAATTAAAACCGGCACCTCTTTCAAAAGCTGTATTTACTTTCATTGCATGTACAGGTATGCACTACGTATTTTCAGCCCGTATCATCCGTTATTCGACGGGACTCGATAACCAGGGAGAAATGGCTCTTTCTCAAACTAACGATCTTCATGCACAGACTAAACGACATTCAAAACGTATTGACATGAATATACCATGTCTTTTCTCTGCTGTAAAAGAAAACGACATGTCAAAGAAAGATCACTTTGTTCCACTCAAAAGGCAATATGAATGTGTCCTTGAAAATATTTCTGCGGATGGCTGTTGTATAATTACTCCGCTGCCTATAAAGGAAAAGCAGAATATTTGTGTATCAATACCTCTCGGCGGCGAAACATTTCAGGTTATCGGAAAAATAGTTGCGACAAGAAAAAACCCGGTTAACAAAACGTTTTCTCTCCATATCAGTTTTACACAAATAGAACCGGTAAATCAGAACAAAATATTTGCTTTTGTTTATGGTTACAACACGATTGATGCTTCTGCTGCTGCTACTTGAACAACCTGATGCATTTGAGTATGCTGTTTAATTATGAAAGTTCTGGAAATTCGGAATGTCTACCGTGAAGACGGATGTATTTACTATTTCCGCAAATTCAGGGGAGATGCTGTCGTTCAATTCCCGCTGGGCGCATTAGAAACTCCAATTACCTTCAGCATAGAAGCCAGTCCGCTTGGAACAAAAAACATTGAAGTAAATATTAACCACCCCATTGATTATCCTGTTATTCCAGTTAAAAATGCATTAAAAGAGTTTATCGGTAAAGAAGATTCAGAAGGAAAATTACCCTGATGATATTTCATACAAACAGTGCAGAAGAAACAATAGAACTTGGGAAAAAAATCGGTGACAAACTTCAAAAAGGTGACGTCATTGCAATGGAGGGAACTCTTGCCGCCGGAAAAACAACGATTACAAAAGGAATTGCAGCCGCTTTGGGAGTAAAAGACGTTATTACCAGCCCTACATTTTGTCTTATAAGTGAGTACAGCGGAAAAATGCCTTTATATCATATGGACGTATACCGGTTAGACGGTGCGGAAGATTTTGTTAACCTTGGTACTGATGACATGATCTACGGCGACGGTGTCTCAATCATAGAATGGAGCGAAAAAGTTATAAGTGAGCTTCCAAAAAAGACAATCAAACTTGTTATTACACCACAGAAAAACGGTTCCCGGGAAATAATTCTGGACAATTGGCCGTACGGAGAAATATGATGAAAGCACTTGCAATCGACTCTGCTGTTACACGACTTTCGATCGCTGTAAAAAATGACAATAAAACAGTATCTGCCATCTATGATATCGGTATGAAACAGTCCGAAACTCTGCTTCCTGCCATTGATTATATTCTTACAAAAGCGGGTGTTTCGCCACGCGAACTTGCTTACACAGCAATTTGTTCCGGTCCCGGTTCATTTACAGGACTCCGTCTTGCATTTGCAGCTCTAAAAGCAATCGAACACGCAGGTAATATTCCGATTTACGGCATTCCGACGCTTGAAACATATGCCCTGCCCTATCGGGAGCTTCCCTTTTCTGTTGTTCCGGTTATAGACGCAAAAAAAGACAAGTTTTATGCGGCTGTTTACGATAAAAAAAATGAACTGCTTCCGGCAGGTGATTATGTACTCAATAAAATTATCGACATACTAAAAGACAAACAGGAACTGTTAATATGCGGTCCGGACGCAGAACTGTTTTCTGAACGCACGGTGGATTTTACAGGCACAAAAAAAGTATTTGTAATGCCCTTCACGGAAGTCACGACGAGCGCGCTTTTTACACTTGCTGAGCAGCGCATCGCACAAAATATTCCACCGCTCAAAGACTTTGACGGACCAATGTACCTGCGTGCAAGCGAGGCAGAGGAACATCTTGCTACTGATTGAGCAGTTTTGAGATAGAATCAAGCGCTCCTGCAGTTCCCACTGCAGCTGCTTTATTTTCCTTTTGAATTGCGTTAAATACCTCTTCCCGGAATACTTTAACGCTCTTTGGTGCTTCAACGCCTATCTTCACCTGATCACCCCGGACCTCAATGATGGTTATAGTAATATTGTCACCTATTTTTATCTGTTCGTCGATTTTACGGGAAAGAATAAGCATATCATTTACCTTCCCTTTTTTTCAGTGCATCAATTATGTCATATTTTGTCGTCCAACGATTGTCGCCCAAAATAGTCTGCTCACACAGATTGTTTTTTTTGTTAATAACAACCGGTCCCTGAAGATTTGCAGTAATATGGGATGAACCGTCCGACGGTACTGTCACAATACACATAACGATTACATCTTCCGGTGCTTTAACGCCGATCTTCAAAAGACTTTCGTCGTCTATATCCGCCTCATAATCCGTGCAGATTATAAACGGATCTACAATAAGAAATGCAAGCTTTTCATCATCAAGCGACTGCAGCCAGAGAAACGGCGTATACTCCGATTCTATAACTGCATATTTCTTATATTTCTCAAAACCAAAAAGTCCCTGTGGAAATGTAACTATCTGGCTTTGTTCGATCTTCTTCGTACCCATTGTTTTTGTTTGTATATCCATGTTTTCTATCCTGCAGATTATTTAATATAGTTAAGCAGTGTATTACTGTAGAGTTTTGCTGCCGTACTCAAAGTAGCCTGATGCGTATAATCCATCATCTTCATATCTGTAGCCGCTTTTGAAATATCCAGATCGCCTTCATTTGAAATAAGCTGTGTAACATTGAGCACACTTCCGGAATTACGTGTTACGTTAAGTTTCGCCCGTTCGTATTCTGAACCTGATTTTGCCATACAGGCTGCAAGATTCCCCAGTCCCTGATCAAGAGCACCAAGTACACGGCCACCGATTGATTCCTGGTCTCCCGTAAGGAGAGCATCTCGTAACGCAATAACAGTATCAAATAACGACCCGCCGGAAATACGTACACTGCTGCCAAGATTATACGGTGGTTTCTGGTTCTGATCCTTTATAATTCCAAGCTCGTTAAGAGATGTCCCCTGAACATCCTGAAGCCACAACTGATGCGCATCCGTCGTCTCAAGATTCAATCCCATGGTCACTGAATCGACACTGGCTTTCACGGCAGCTCCACTGTCGTTGATTTTCGACACAAGCGAATAGATGTTGTCACCTGCATTTACCTTTATCTGTGCACCGTCGACAGAAATTACTCCGTCTGCAGCTGCCTGCCATCTGCTTCCGTCCCTTCCGCCGTACAAATGCTGTTTTTCCGCCCAGAATGTACGGTTCCCCGCATTGTCTGTCGAAAGATATTTATGTTCGTCTATTTCTACATCAGCAGAATCGACGTTTCCGTTATACCTGACATTCTCTATAAGAGGAATACCTGACCCCGGTACATTTCCCATTTCCACGTCAAAAGGCTTCATTTTCGTATCAGTGCCGGCAAAAAGAGAATTTCCATCCGAGCCTGTTGCATTTGCATTCTGAACAAGTTCCTTCAGCAGTTCATCTACCTCGGTTGCCATATTCTTCATGTCGTCTTTTGTATAAACACCATTTGCTCCTGTAACAGCAAGTTCGCGGACACGCTGCATGACGTCGAGTGAATTACTCATATATCCTTCCCGCTGTGCAAACTGATCGGTAAGTGCCTGTGCATTCTTTTCAAAGTTCTGTACACGGGAAAGATACGACTGATAACGAACAAGATGCCCTGCTGCTATCGGATCGTCACGAAGTTCCTGTATACGGCGCTGACTTCCGATTTGGTTGTTCTGCTTATTAAGACGGGATTCCTGCAGGCGGAGATTTGCCTGTGTATCCATATTATCCATCTGAGAACTGACTCTTCTCATAATCTTCCTCCAAACAAATGTTACGGTCCCGGATGACCGTTTACGCCTGCAGTTTTCAATTCCTTAAAATTGCAATATCAGAAAAATACACGGCTGTATTTTTCTGATTAAACGCCCATGCGGTTAATAACCGTATCAAGCATCTCATTCCATGTTTTTATGAAAGAGGCTGCAGCATTGTAACCATGCTGAAATTTAATAATATCCGCCAGCTCTTCATCTATATTCACACCACTGACTGAGTCCCGCATATTGCGTAAATCACCCATAATTGCATTCTGGTCCTTTGTCTGTGTCTCTGCCTGTTCACCTTTCAAACCGACGTTTGTCACACTGTCTGCAAAGTAATCGTCGAATGTGCGGGTACGGCCGATCATAACCTGAGTATTGCGGATTGACGCAATTTCAAGAGCAGCCTTACCATCTCCTGCTGCTACAGCCCCAGACTTTGTAGAGAAACCTGAAGCTACACTCATAACATCGTTTTTTATAGCGGGATTTACCGTAATATAGGCAGACGGGTTTACCATCGGAGTTACCGAAAACTGCGCACCGGAAAGTCTGTTTACTGCATCAGCCTGATTATAATCATATGCACCGGCAGTCCCGCTCCCCTTCAAAATACCAGCATACCCCGTCAGGAACATCCCGCTGTCTTCCACGTGCCGTATGACAAAATCAGGATTTTCCTGTGCCTGAGCCGTTGTTGCTTTGAGTACAAGATTATTATTTCTGTCCAGATATGCTTTTATTTCACCGTTACTGTCGTTGATTCTGTTTACAACATCGGACACCGTATCAGTCGAATGATATGCAACATTCACAGTACCCGACGGGGCCGAAAGTGTCATTGATCCTTCAAGACCGATCTGTTCCTGCGAACTCAGTTTGTTCGTTCCTGTAAAACGAAATACATACGAATGATCCATTTGACCGTCACCGTTGGCGTCATAATTACCGTTAACATTTTCGATAAACGGATGTTCTGTAAAAAAATTTAATCCCGTAGTACCGTTTGCACCCGTTGCGTTACGATGAACGTCGTTTACAAGATCCGCGAAATTCATTGTCATTGTATTGAGCGACTGCATTTCATTGCGCACATCTGTATCACGAAGTTCTATAAGTGCACCCAGCTGGCCGCCCTTCACAACTGCATTATTGCCGGTGTCTTTCCAGACAAGCTGCGAATTGCTGTTGTTGTCAATAACAGTTTTTAGATCAAATCCCCTCCCTATACCTCCCTGAACAAGTACCCTTCCGTCAACATGTACCATAAACTCGTCATCATCCCGGTCGCTACGCGTAATATTTACGAGCTTTGAAAGCTTGTCCACAAGATTATCACGCCGATCAAGCAGATCATTCGGATTATCTCCCATACCCTTTGAACGTACTATTTCACCGTTAAGTGCGGCTATCTGATTTGCATAATTATTAACCTGTTTTACGGTTGCATCTATATCTCCGTTAAGCATGGTATTAATTCCCTGCAGACTTTCATAACGCTGGTTGATAGAGTCAGTAAGAGACTCTCCGCGAGTAACGACAGCCTGCCGGGAAGCCTGATTTTCCGGATGAATTGAAAGTTCCTGCCAGGATTCCCAGAATTTATCCATATTTGACCGGATGGAAACCTCGTCTGGTTCGTTGTAAATTTTTTCAAGCATTGAATAATATTTGCTGCGGGTATCCCAGTATGTCTCCTGATTGGCCTGTTCCGTAATACGTTCATCAAGCAGCTGGTCGCGCACGCGGGTTATACTTTCCGCAACCATTCCCTGCCCGACCATTCCCGGTTCTTCAGGACGCTCAAGTTCAGGACGGTACAGAGGATCAAATTCTTTCAGTTCAACCCGCTGCCGTGAATATCCTTCCGTATTTGCATTTGAAATATTATGACCGGCAGTCGTAATTGCCTGTGTATTGGCCATAATACTCCGCTTACCAAGTTCTATTCCGGAAAATGTTGATCCCATATCTCATACCTTCTTTTTTTCTGAATTCTGAATCAATAAAGCGTATTAACAACCACGCTGGACGGCTGCGAATGAACGATCTTTCCGCTGCGCGAATAAACCTTACTTCTGCTCTGAGGCACGGCTTCATCAAGTATTCCCTGAATGAATCCTCTTGTAATAGTGATATAATCACCAAGTGCCTGATTCTCTGTTCTGGACTTAAGAAGTTTTCCGCGTACTTCCGCAAGAAGCGGCATTGCTTTTCTCTTCATTTCATCAGACAGTTGTGCAAAAACACACTCACGTTCTGTCTCTGTTTTTTTAAAATCATCTGCAAGCATATTTATTGTAGAAATAGTATCCATAAGATTTTCCCATTTCTTGTCGCTGACAGCTTTACGAAGTGAAGCCTGTTCAACGAGAACTCTGTCAAGAAGCTCATTTTCTTTTGTAAGAACCTGTTTCAGAAAAGCTGCATCTGCCATTTCAGTCTACCTCATTTACAATATCGGGATATAAAAGGTACGACTTTAAATAAATATTCAAAATAAGTCCCCTTGACGCAATCCCCCTTAATTTGTTATATTGAAACACGTACCAAAAAAGTACTAACCTGGTGCCTGTAGCTCAGCGGTAGAGTCCCAGATTGTGGATCTGGTTGTCGTGGGTTCGAGACCCACCAGGCACCCATTAAAAATGCGATTATAGCTCAACTGGATAGAGCAACGGACTTCGAATCCGTAGGTTGACGGTTCGACTCCGCCTAGTCGCAATAAAAAAAAGCCGTGGATAACACGGCTTTTTTTTATTTTATAATACGAATACTAAAATACATGCAAAAAATCACCAACCCCTCCGCAAGCAGGGGTATGGGGTTCTCTAAAGGTATTGCAGTCGGGATTTAATACCCTTCATACACCCCAGGGGGCGGGGTATTAAACCCTCCGCACGAATAAAACACCGGACAGGTACTTGATATTTTTTTTGTACTTTGATATAGTAGTGAACATTCAGCCACCGCAAAAGCGGGTACTGATTACGGGCCATTAGCTCAGCTGGTAGAGCAACAGACTCTTAATCTGTGGGTCGGCAGTTCGTAGCTGCCATGGCTCAACCTTTATAAGACAGTGTCAGCCGTCATAAAGGCGCACTTGAACGTTATGCGAGAGTGGTGAAATGGCAGACACGCCAGACTTAGGATCTGGTGCCTTAGGCGTGAGGGTTCAAGTCCCTTCTCTCGCAATTCCGTAAACACTATGGTGTTGCGAATAACAGATTTGCGGGAATAGCTCAGTGGTAGAGCGCCACCTTGCCAAGGTGGATGTCGCGGGTCCAATTCCCGTTTCCCGCTCTATTGCTGCACTGTAAATGCGGCCGGAAAACGCAAAAACCATTTGCGGGAATAGCTCAGTGGTAGAGCGCCACCTTGCCAAGGTGGATGTCGCGGGTCCAATTCCCGTTTCCCGCTTAAAAACATGCGATTCGGAGCAATCTGAATCGTTTTTTTTTACTTTTTTCAATTTTAAAACATTTTGTATTGATAAGGAGCTTAGTGTGAAACTCACAAAAGAATTCACCAGTCTTGAAAAATCAGCAGTCAAACTGACCGTTACAATTGCACAGAAAGATGTTGCAGATGCTTATAACGAAACAATCGGTAAATATGTAAAAAATGCCCAGATTCCTGGATTCCGCAAAGGACACGTTCCTGCAAATATTCTTGAACGAAAATTCGGCGGCGGTATAAAAACCGATACAGTAAGCGAACTCATCGACAAATCACTCAATGAAATCTTCAGTGATGACGCGGAAAAAGACAACCGCCCGCTTCCGTATGCACAGCCGGTCATGGAAAAAATACCGGAAATGGATCTTGCAAAAGACCTTTCGTTTTCTGTTACCTATGATATTTTCCCAAAAGTCGACGTAAAAACATTCTCCGGAATCACTGTAAAAGAACCTCAGGTTGAAATCGGCGATAAAGAACTCCAGGAAGAGCTCAAAGCTGTTCAGGAACGCAACGCTGTTGTAATTGATAAAAAAGACGACGAAAAAGTCGAAAAAAATAACATCGTGACCATAAATTACAGTGAAACAGGCGATGACGGTAAAGAAATTGCCGGCAGTAAACGACAGGATTTTGTATTCACTGTCGGCAGTGGTGATAATATCTATAAAATTGACGACGATGTTATCGGAATGAAAAAAGGTGAAACAAAAGAAATCACAAAAAAATATGCAAAAAATGACAAAGATGCAGAACTTGCCGGTAAAACAAAAAAGATCAGCGTAACTGTCACGGCTATAAAGGTAAAAAATCTTCCTGCTCTTGACGACGATCTCGCACAGGATGTAAACGAGAAATTCAAAACTCTTGACGACCTGAAAAAAGACATCATGAGAAACATGGAAGTCGCAAAAGACAGAAAAATCAGGGAAATCAAGAGCAACGATCTGCTTTCACAACTGGTAGAAAAGAATCAGTTTGAAATTCCGGCATCAATGCTTAAAGCAGAACTTGACGGACGCTGGCAGATGATGGCGCAGCAATTCCAGACAACTCCGGAACAGCTTGAACATATGATTGCTGCATCAGGCCAGACAAAAGACAAGATGCTCAAAGAATGGTCTGCAGAAAGCGAAAAGATGCTCAAGAGTCGTATTATTGTCGATAATCTTATTCGTTCCCGCAATATTTCCGTTACACCGGAAGAAATTGAAGCTGAATACCAGAAAATTGCAGATGACGGCAACGTATCTGTAGACGAAGTAAAAAAGCATTACTCGGATGCACGAGCAAAAGAATATCTTATTGACGATACGAAAGAGCAGAAGTTGTATACCGAACTCTATAAAGAAATAAAAGTTACAAAAGGCGACAAAATGGCTTTTGCCGATCTATTTAAACAGGGTAACTGACGCATAATGTATTTTTTATAAAGGTGGAATGTACCTTTGCCGGGACATTCCACTTTTTTTTATGCAGTATATATAGTATATTATATACGACAGGATGGATTATAATAGTATGAATGAACAACAGAATAACCTTGTCCCCTACGTTATTGAACGCAGCGGAAATACAGAGCGCTCTTATGATATATTCTCCCGGCTGCTCAAAGATCGTATTGTTTTTGTAGACGGTGAAATAAATGACACAACAGCCGATCTTATTGTGGCACAGATACTGTATCTTGAATCGGAAAACCCTGAAAAAGATATAAGTATGTACATAAACAGTCCGGGTGGATCCGTTACTGCAGGACTTGCAATTTATGATACCATGCAGTATGTAAAATGTCAGATCCAGACAATCTGCATGGGGCAGGCTGCCAGCATGGGTGCCATTCTGCTTGCCGGGGGAACCCGGGGAAAACGTTGTGCGCTTCCCTCTTCCCGTGTCATGATTCACCAGCCGTGGGGCGGTGTCGAAGGTCAGGAAAGCGATATTTCCATACAAGCAAAGGAAATAGTGCGTCTAAAAAAACTGACAATTGATTATTTTGCAAATAACACAAAAAAAGACAGAGAAAAGGTTGCTGCAGATATGGAACGGGATTTCTATATGTCTGCAGAAGATGCATTAAATTATGGTATTGTAGACCATATCATGCCCGGGAGGAAAAAATAATGAAACATTTCGGAAATGATACTGAAATCTGCTCATTCTGCGGAAAACCGGCAGATTCAACACGGCACCTCGTTTCAGCTCCGTCTGGAAATATTCATATATGCAATCAGTGTGTGGCTGTTTGTCAAAGTATTCTTGAGCAGGAAGAGGGAGACCTTACACCTATTGAAATGAGTGAAGTTCCTACCCCTAAAGAATTTAAGGAATATCTTGATCAGTATATAGTCGGACAGGATGAAGCAAAAAAAACACTTTCTGTTGCTGTATACAACCATTATAAACGCATGTCTGTTCCAAAAGACATGCGGAAAGATGACGACGTGCAGATTGAAAAATCAAACATTCTGCTTATGGGACCTACAGGGAGCGGTAAGACACTTCTTGCAAAGACACTGGCGCAGAAACTCAAGGTTCCGTTTGCCATCGCAGACGCAACAACGCTTACAGAAGCCGGCTATGTCGGGGAAGACGTTGAAAACGTTCTGCTCAAGCTCATAAACAATGCAAATGGTAACGTACCAGCAGCAGAACGTGGAATTGTTTTTATTGACGAAATAGATAAGATTTCACGTAAAAGCGAAAATACTTCAATTACAAGGGACGTCTCCGGAGAAGGTGTCCAGCAGGCACTTCTTAAAATTATTGAAGGGACACATGCAAGTGTTCCGCCTCAGGGAGGACGCAAGCATCCTAACCAGGAAATGATAGATATAGACACTACAAATATTCTGTTTATTCTGGGAGGTGCGTTCGTTGGGCTCGAAAAAATTATCGAACAGCGGACAGCAGAGCGTGCAATGGGATTCGGCAGCAACATCGGTATGATGGACGAAGAACAGAGGATGAACCTTCTTAATCAGTGTACACCTGACGATCTCGTAAAGTTCGGTATTATCCCAGAACTTATCGGACGTATGCCTATCATGGTAGCGTTGAAAGAACTTACACGAGATGATCTTGTAAGTATTCTTACTGTGCCTAAAAACTCAATCACAAAACAGTTTAAGGCTTCATTCTGGCTCGACAATGTAGACCTTGTATTCACTCCGGAAGCTATAAGCGAAATTGCAGACGAAGCTATCCGCCAGAAAACAGGTGCCCGCGGACTCCGAAGTATAGTAGAAAAGATGCTTACCGATATTATGTATGAAGTACCAAGTATCAAAGACCATGAAAAGAAAAAGCTTGTAATCACAGCAGATATTGTAAAAAATAAAATTCATCCGAACGTTAATTCTCTGCTTACTGCATAATGAATAAAAAAAGTCCGCCCCGTAACTGTATTTTAGGGACGGACTGATTTTTTTTTAAGAGTTTTCTGTTATTTTCCTCGTCCGTTCACTATGTTTTTTATTATGTCGATTGTCATGGAAACAGTATTTACCCAGCTGAAACGTTTTGCCCACTCTATACCGTCCGCAATCATTTTTTCACGCAGAGCCGAATCGGTGACTATTTTTTCCATAGCGGCAGCAATTTCCTCTATGTTGTTTGAATCAAAATAAACAGCGGCAGGACCTCCCATTTCAGGCAGTGCACCCGCTTTAGAACATGCAACAGGGATGCCAGTTGCCATTGCCTCAAGAATCGGAAGCCCTACACCTTCATTAACAGATGGAAATATACATGCATCCGCTCCTGCATATAATTGGGGAAAACTTTCGTGAGGGAAAAAACCGGTAAGAAATATATCAGAAGCGGCAGAAGACTGAAACGCAGTCCTGTGAACTTCTTCGGAATATGCCCCTTCTGCACCGGCAAGAACAAGGCGGTGAGGCAGATGAGTCCGCTGTTTAAAAAGCATAAAAGCCTTTATAAGTTCAACATGTTTTTTATCCGGTCCTGTAAGACGCGAACCATATATAAAATATGGACGTTTTATGGCAAACGGTTTTATGTTTACAGTCTCTGCATCAATCTGCATCTGCGGAAAAAACAACCGGTGGTCTATACCGTTGTGAACAACTTCAATTTTATCCGGATTTACTCCGGCGCGTACAAGATCTTTTCGTACAAACTGGCTCGGAGCAATGACTTTCTGAGCCTTTGCAAGACCTCTTTTCACCTGCATATGGAGTGCCCAATCCCTGTCTTCCCGCAATGTAGTCGAAATAATGCTGTTTACAACAGCGATTCCCGGTATTTTAAAGGATAAAGGAAGAACTCTTTCAATCGCAGGATATAAAACGGCATCATAGCCGAAAGATGAAACAAATTTATTCAGTTTAAAAAAGTGCCAGAAACGCTCGGCACCAAGGCTGTCGGGAACGGAAACAGCCTTAAATGGAATTTCACGAACAGAATTATATGTATACCTGTCAATCTCAGAACCAAAAAGCTCGAATTCCACATCAGGCACCTGCGGAAGATTCGCCGTAAAAGAATGAAGATATGAACCTATCCCCGACCGACCATGATCGCAGCCAAATGTGTCAACACCGACTTTCATAAGTGCTAATTATAGCAACATTTCCGGAATTACGCTATAGTTTTTTTATGGACGAAATAAACGTATTTTCAGAACTTTCACATGTACTTCAGGACCGGCTTTCGGCTCTTTCCATTACAACTCCAACTCCGGTACAGTCAAAAATAATACCGGAACTTATAAAAGGAAAAAGCATTCTTTTTCAGTCAGAAACAGGTACCGGAAAAACATTTGCATATCTTCTGCCGTTCATCCAGAAACTTGAGGCAGAAGAAAATAAAGAACAGGCAGTAAGGCTTCTTATCTGTACCCCGACACTTGAACTTGCTTCTCAGATACGCGATGCTGCAAAAACCGTTACATTTCTCAAAACCGCACTATTTCTAGGAGGTGCCCCAATAAAGCGGCAGACTGATTTATTGAAAGAAAAACCCGACATCGTCATTGGAAACCCTGCAAGACTTCTCGAACTTATTCGTCTTAAAAAACTCAGACTGAACGGACTCGAAGGCGTCGTTTTTGATGAAGTAGACAGACTGGTAAAGCGTGAATCAAAAACCGATACAGAAGCACTTCTTAAAATGTTTCCTGAACATATTCAGACTGCAGGATGTTCTGCAACAATTACAAATGCTGTCAGACAATTCTTTTCCGGAATCGACTCCGTTGTCATGCCTCCGGAAGACGTACTCCGTAAACGTATTACACATTGGGCTCTCTATGCAGAACAGAGAGATAAAATAGACCTGCTTAGAAGTCTGCTGGCCGTTCTGAATCCTGAAAAAGTACTTATATTTACAAGCCGTTCAGATCAGGTTGAAAATATTGTATCGAAACTGATGTACAAAAAAATTGATTGCGCAGGGCTGCATGCAAAAGAAGACAAGTCAAAAAGGAAAGCCTCCATCGACCGTTTCCGCAGCGGAAAATGCCCAATACTCGTCACAAGTGATCTGGCCGCACGGGGACTCGACATTCAGGGCATAACGCATGTAATACAGATGGATCTTCCTGATGATGACGATTTTTTTATTCACAGAGCCGGACGTACAGCACGAGCTGGAAAAACAGGCATTAATATCGTTATAGGAGACGAATATGAAATGCACAGGTACAGTACACTTGAGAAAAAACTGAAAATTATAGTCTATCCCAAAATTCTTTACAAAGGTAAAGTTACAGCACCGGAGAACATGCAATAATAAGGATGCCAGAACGTTCTCACAGACATTCTGTTGATTGACCTCCTTATAAACGTTATAATGAGAAGATAACTCTATATGTGAGGTTCATGTGTTTCTAAAAAGTCTAGACATTTTTGGTTTTAAATCTTTTGCCGACCGTACTCATATTGATTTTTCAGACGGAATTACGGCACTGCTCGGTCCGAACGGATGCGGCAAGAGCAATGTCGTCGATTCAATAAAATGGGTACTGGCAGAAAATAAATCAAAGAACCTGCGTGCCGATAAAATGGAAGACGTTATCTTTAATGGAACGGAACGGCGGCCGCCTCTTAACGTTGCCGAAGTTACGCTTACCATTATGAATGAAAACGGGCTTCTCCCGCTTGAAGAACCCGAAATTGCTATAAAACGACGCTTATATCGTTCCGGAGAAAGCGAATATTTCATCAATAACAGGTCTGCAGGTCCAAAGGAAATCCGTTCCCTTTTTATGGACACAGGAATCGGTAAAGCTGCCTATTCCGTCATGGAGCAGGGAAAAATCGATCAGATCCTCTCAAGTAAACCGGAAGACAGACGGTATCTTTTTGAAGAAGCAGCGGGTATCAGCCGCAGTAAAGCTGAATGTGCAGAAGCCGAACGCGAACTTGAACGTACACGTGTAAATATGCAGCAGATAGAGGTTGCACTTGCGGAAATAAAACGTTCATATGACACGCTCAAAATACAGGCCGACAAAACAACGAAATACCGCAGCGTAAAAGACGAAATTTTCAACGAAGAGCTTGATCTTACGCTGCTCAAGCTCAAAAACTTTGTACAGGATAAGGCACATAACGAAGAAGAACTTAAGCTTATTGAAAAAAAACGAGACCAGGTACGTAATGAAATCGACGAAATAAACAATACGCTTTCCGAAAATATGGACAAAGTAAAAGCCATGCAGGAGCAGGTATATGCAAAGCAGGCAGATCTCATCGGTATTCAAAAAGAGAAAAGCGGCAAACAGGATCTCGTCAAACAGTTTAACGTACGCGCATCTGAAATAAAGGAAAAAATCGGACAGCTTGAGGCGCATAAAAAGGCAATACAGGAGCAGATCGACAGCCTTACTGAAGAAATAGACGATCAGGAAGCACAGCTCCACGAAAAAACAAAGCAGCTTGCCGACATTCAAAAGAACATCACTTCGTTTCAGGGAAATATAGAATCTGCAGGCAGTCAGATTACCGAAAACGACAGACAGGCGGACGAAGCAAAAAAACAAATTGAAGTACTCAATAATGAACGGTCTAAACTTCAAAAAGATCTTGCAGCCATTACAGAAGACATTGTAACAATGCTTGACGCAAAATTGAAGGATGCAGGATTTTCGGAAAGTGCTATGGCGAATGCTAAAGAGACGCTCGACAACATTCTGAGCAGGCTCAAAGTATTCACGGAAGGACGTAAAAATATTTTTTCCGATTTTGCTGCAAACAGCTCTCACTCTCCGGAAGACTGCGTAAAAACAGTAAAGGAGGCCGCTGACGCATTTTCAGAAACAGGAAAACTTGTTGACCAGCTTCAAACCGCACTCAGCGACTATCTGAAGGCATCTCCCGCGTTCATCACAGAATTTCTCGCTCCTGAAGGAATCATGACAAAAAAAAGAACCATTGATTCAAAAATTCAGGAAACCATTACACATATTGCATCGATTAACTCTCATATAGAAGAACTTCACGCTGTAAATACAGGTTTGTCCGAAAAAATCAACGAATATAAAGAAACGCTCGGCAGACTTAGAATAAATGAAGTACAGATGAAAGAACAGATTTCTGCGGCCGAACAGCAGGCTTCAATTCTGAGGCGTTCGCTCACGTCGCAGCAGAACACACTGCGCGATACGGATGACGAACTTGTAAATGAAAACAAACATGCAGAAGCCCTGGACGACCAGATTGAAGGTGTTCAGGACGAACTAGCAGAAATCGAACAGAAAGGACTTGCACTTGCTGACGCACTGAAAGAACTTGATGAAAACATTGCAAAATGCAACAGCAGTGTATCAGGAAAGCAGAGTGCTCTCCGGAAAAAACAGGAAGAGCAGAACAAGTGCCAGGGACAATATGAAAAACTTACACTTTCACTTGCCTCATCAGATACCGAAATCCGGAACGTCAAACAAAACTTTCAGGATACACACTCCCGTGACCTGATGGAATTTGAAGAACGGATGTACAAAATTATAATGCCGGCAGCAGACATCCGCGAAAGACTTTTAACAGCAAAGGACAGACTCAGGGATCTTGGCCAGGTCAACCTTATGGCTCCGGAAGAATTCGCTGAAGTAAAAGAACGGTATGAACGCCAGCAGACAAACTACGAGGACACAAAAAAGAGTCTCGAAAATCTGCAGCGTGTTTCGGAAGAAATAAGATCAAAGTCTTCCGAAATGTTTCTTGACACATACAATAAAATCAAGAAAAATTTCCATAATATGTTTCGAAGACTGTTCAACGGCGGACGCGGAGAACTCAGGCTCGAAGATCCGGAAAATGTACTCACAAGCGGCATCGACATTTTTGCACAACCGCCGGGAAAGAAACTTGAAAATATTGCACTGCTTTCAGGCGGTGAAAAAACAATGACCGCAGTCGCGCTGCTCTTTGCAACATATCAGGTCCGTCCGTCGCCGTTCTGTCTTCTGGATGAAATTGATGCTGCTCTCGACGACAAAAACGTTTCAAGTTTTGTCACAACACTGCGTTCATTTGCAAATGTGAGTCAATACATTGTAATTACTCATAATAAAAAGACAGTTATGGGGGCAAGTACCATGCTCGGCATAACTATGGAAGAATCCGGGGTGTCAAAAATTCTTGCACTCAGACTCGACAAAGACATCAAACTCGGAGCAACAGTACCCGAACCGGATAATAAATTTGTCGAAGAAGACGTTGCGCCGGAAACGGCAGTCATTCCGCCCAGACCGGCAAAACGCATACACAATCCGGACGGTTCCGTTACGGATCCTGAACGGCAGAAACAGATTCAAACAGAAAAAGAACTTGAAAAAGAAGCAGCTGCAAAAGTAAAACCAGCAGAAAAGGGAGAACAGCCTGACAATGCCGGGACCGGATCAAATGAAGACGACAGCAGGAAGTACTGAATGTTTGACAAAGACGTTTTTCAGGGACATATTAAAGAGTTCTTTACCGGCGATAAAAAAATTATTGCATACATTTCGTGCATGCTGATTATTATGACATGTACGGCACTTGTTGTTTTTGTTATCCAGAAAACAAAGAAACCTGCCGTCGTTCAAAGCAGCGAACGGGAACTCATCGCAGACCAGAAACTGCTTATTCCCGATGGAGAGGAAGTACAAAAAGGATATATAACCGCACGTCAGACAAAAGACAAATGGAACGATACCGATGCACAGCGATGGTTTACGCTGCCTGCAAAAAAAGAACTTGACGATCTTGGACGAACAAATGACCTGATTGTTCTTGAACTCACAGGAGCGGCACCATGAAAAA
>JALNVF010000017.1 GCA_023231445.1 Treponema sp.
CGGACAAGATCCTGCAGACTGGCCGATGAAAAGAAGTACTGCTGCTTCAGGCGGAGCGCTTTTCCGCTCGGACCACTGTCGTTGGGATAAAGCACGCGGCTGATATTCTCTGCACTGTTCTGCTTCTCTACTGCACGGTTATATTCCATATCATTAAAAAGCTGCAGGTCAAACCCGTTCGGAGACGTTGCAGACCAGAGACGCAGCGTATTCACTGTATTCGTATCATATCCGACAACCGGCATATCGTACGGAGTCGCTGTTACTTCCTCCGCATTTTCAAGATAAAACCGCGGACGCCCGTCGGGAGTTTTTCCGTAGGCAATATTGCCTCCGAATCGTACGGTAACGGCAAGATCACTCCGTTTGATTTCCCACGGATCCCGGTGGCGGAGCCACCGGTCAGGATATTCCATCTGACAGCCGTTTTCGATTCTCTGCTCGAACATACCGTATTCATAGCGGATTCCGTATCCGTGTCCCGGATAATCAAGTGTTGCAAGACTGTCAAGGAAACATGCTGCAAGACGCCCCAGACCGCCGTTGCCGAGACCCGCATCCGGTTCTTCATCTTCTATCATATCGTAATCGATATTCATGTCCTTAAGGACTTCTTTTACCTGATCCTTTATACCTGTATTAATAAGGTTGTTACTCAGTGCACGCCCCATAAGAAATTCTGCAGACAGATAGTAAAGCTGTTTCACTGGTTTTTTTTCATACTCATGACGTGTCGCCATCCAGTTGTCCATAATCAGCTCAAGTGCCGATGCGGAAACCGCATCAAAAAGATCATGTTTGTTTGCCTGCGAAATATCCTTGCCGTATTGTCTCCTCAGACGGCCGGACAAATTTTCCTTGAATTCTTCAGCATCGAATTTCATACATACCTCCAGAAAATAACTTTTCTCTATTTTATATTCCGTACTATTTGCTCATTAACAGAACCGCACTGTCGGAAAGCAGAACATACCGGAGTTGTTCCATAAGCAGTTCTTCTTTACCGCTTTCGCATATATCGTCAGGGCTGTTCAGAGACGTATCGGCAATACGATACCATTTTTTCCCGTTCGTTAACGACGGCAATACAAGAGTCAGATCATAAATATCAGTATTGAATGCAATATAAAAATCATTATCGATTTTATTATCAACCGGACAACAGGCGTCACCATTCAGTCTGAACGAAAGAAATCTGTTCATTTTAGACCAGTCAGGAACCTTGCCTTCGCGGTCGAACCAGTTAATTCCTGAAGATCCCGAAAAAAAATCATTCCGTCTGAAAACCGGGTGATCCTTACGGAGCTGTATCATTATCTTTGTAAAATGAAGGATACCCTTGTTACGATCGCAGTCATGCCAGTCGAGCCATGAAATTTCATTATCCTGGCAGTATGCGTTGTTATTTCCTCTCTGTGTATGCATCATTTCATCGCCCGCAAGCATCATCGGCGTTCCCTGTGCCGACATAAGGCATATAATGTAATTTTTAATTTTCCGCTCACGTACCGTCATGATGCGGGGATTAACAGAATCTCCTTCATAACCATTATTGTAACTGAAATTATCGTCAGTACCGTCCCGCCCATTCTCTCCGTTTTCATCGTTGTGCCGCGAATTATAACTTACCAGATCATTGAGTGTAAATCCGTCGTGCGCCGTTATAAAGTTTATTGAATTCACGGGTTTCCGCCTGCTGCTCTTGTACAGATCAGAACTGCCGGCCATCCGGGTCGCTGCTTCCGTTGACGTATGCTCGTCGCCGCGGATAAAACGACGGATGTCGTCCCGGAAACGGCCGTTCCATTCGCACCATTTTGTTCCGCCCGGATAAGATCCAAGCTGATACCCACCGCCTGCGTCCCACGGTTCAGCAATAATCTTAGTGTCCGCAAGAATCGGATCTTCTGCAATTGTGTTTGTCAATGGAGGAAATTTTAGCAGAGAACCAGTCTGCGAACGGCTGAGTATCGATGCAAGATCAAACCGGAAACCGTCTACATGCATATCAAGCACCCAGTGTCGCAGACTCTGGATAATAAAACTGCGGACGACAGGATGATTACAATTCACTGTATTTCCGCATCCTGAATAATTGCTGTAAAACTGTTTCTGATCCTGAGGAAGCATATAATACACACTGTTTTCTATACCGCGGAAACCGTATGTGATCCCATGTTCGTTGCCTTCTGCTGTATGGTTGAATACAACATCAAGTATTACTTCAATACCGTTCTTATGCAGTTCACGCACCATTTCCTTGAATTCATGAACGGGTCCGCCCGGTAATTTATCTGCAGCGTAAGATGCTTTCGGTGCAAAAAAACCGACAGTACTGTATCCCCAGTAATTAACAAGTCTCCCGCCTGTGCGCGGATTACTGTTCGTATTTTCAAATTCATCGAATTCAAACACAGGCATGAATTCAACTGCGGTTATTCCAAGATATTTCAGGTACGGTATTTTTTCAATAAAGCCTTTATACGTTCCAGGTGCGGTAACTCCCGACGTCGGTGATTTTGTAAATCCTTTGAGATGAGTCTCATAAATAATCGATTCGTTCAGGGACCGGTTTATCGGTCTGTCTCCCTGCCAGTCAAAATCATCGTCATCCACAACAACACACTTCTGGAAATCAGATAAATCGAAAAGGTCTCCATTCTCTATGCCGGGCAGCCCCGACTTACGCTGCCTGTTATATGAACGGAATAAAGATCCCAATGTAAAAGCCTTTGCACACGGATCCAGAATGTATTTATTAAAATCAAATCTGAACCCTTCCTCTGCGTTATACGGACCGTCAATCTGATAAAGATATAATGCACCCGATTTTAAACCTTTGATAAACACATGCCACATATCGCCGGTTCTGTTTTTCTGAGGATCGAGTTCTATTCTGTCACCCGGTGCCTTTGCCGCCGGAGAATCAAAAAAGTTCAGAACTACGCGTGTTGCGCTTCTGCTGAACAATGTAAAATTGACTCCCCCGGCAGTTATCACTGCACCCGGGTCCATAGGTTTCCCCTGTAGTACCTGAGATACATCCATAATGATGTATTTTAGCATGGATGCATGACAAAAAGCAACGTAAACATACAGCCAATAGCCACGCAAGATGAAAATCGTTATACTTTGATTCAATGGAAACTGAAAAAAACACCGAAAAAAAAGATTTGAAAACAGCACTCGTGACCATTGTCGGACGACCTTCGGCCGGCAAATCCACATTTCTCAACACTGCCTGCGGAGAACCCGTGTCAATTGTCTCCGAAATTCCACAGACAACACGGGATGCAATACGTGGTATAGTCAATACATCGTACGGACAGCTCGTATTTATTGACACTCCGGGATATCATGACAGCGATAAAAAACTAAACCTGAAACTCAGATCCGTTACCGAAAGTCAGCTGAAAGATGCTGATGCATTATTATATATTCTGGACAGTACGCGTCTTCCCGGTGACGAAGAGCAGCTCACTGTAAATCTGATTAAACCGCATGCCAACCGCACAGTTGTGGCCATTAATAAAATCGATTCACACATCGCTCAGGTAAATTCTGCGGAAGAATTCATTGCAAAAGTTCTGCCGGAAATCCCGAAAGAACGCATCATACCTATATCTGCAAAAACGGACAAAAATGTAAACGACGTGCTCAAGGCACTTTATGATCTCGCTCCTGCAGCTCCACAAATGTATCCGGAAGATTTTTATACAGATCAGGATGTAGGATTCAGAATCGCAGAAGTCATCCGGGGAGAAGCAATAAACAGGCTCGAGCAGGAAATACCACACTGCCTTTACGTCGACATAGCGGATATGGAAATGAAAAAAGAAGGCAGACTGCTGTGGGTACGTGCATTTCTCTGCGTAGAACGCGAAAGCCAGAAAGGAATTGTTATCGGGAAAAGTGCGTCGATGATAAAAACAATACGCATTGAATCACTGAAAAAACTGCGGAAAATATTCGATTACAAAATTGATCTGGATCTGCAGGTAAAAGTCGATAAAAACTGGCGGCAGAAAGACACCGTATTAACAAAACTGATAAAATAGGCAGTCTGTGAGCAGCCGCTAAAACGGCGCAGGACACATAAATTCCATTCGTAATCCTGTCACCGGATGGATAAACGACAAAGATTGTGCGTGCAGCATAAGACGTTCTCCGCTTTCACACTTGCCATACAGAGCGTCTCCTACAATCGGCAGACCGAATCCGTGTATGTCAGACGAAGCAAGACGAAGCTGATGGGTACGACCGGTATGCGGCATATACAGTATGCGCGTCACTTTCCGGTTCGCTCCGTCTGCACCACGGTACCAGTTGTAACCGAGTTTTTTCCACCCGGTAATTCCGAGTTTACCGTTCACATCGTCATAGATTCTCCGGGGACGGTTCGGCCAGTCAGGTGAAAATTTCAGCTGTATAACCCCTTCCGTTATACCATGCGGTGGGACAGACAGTCCTTCCGAATGTTCAAGTACCCCGTCAAGGAGCGCAACATACTGTTTCCTGACATCGCCTCTTTCAAACTGCATAGAAAGATTTCTTTGCGATTCTGCGGTAAAAGCAAGAACCATAAGACCGGAAGTTTCCATATCCAGCCGGTGAACGGAAGGCTGTTCTATTGTGCCGGGAAACAGACGGCGCATGCGATTAACAATACAATCCTGTTTCTCAGGCCCGCGTCCGGGGACAGATAACAGACCGGACTGTTTATTAACAACAAGTATGTTCCGGTCACGGTATATGATCGTAAGTCCCAGAATAGCAGGAAGAATAATTCCGCACCGTTCATCGCACGGTTCATAAGACATTCCGTTTACTTTATTAACTGACGAACGTCCGTAATAAACTTCATCCATACTCACAGGAAGCAGCGTGTGTGCAAAGGCATAATCAAGCAGTTTGGGCGCACAACAGTCACCGGTACCTGTCGGAGGCAGTTTCTGACACCGGTTTTGAAACGCCCTTTCCGTACAAATTCCACTCAGAGTCCTGACCGAACCGTCACCGCAGTGAAAATGATATAAAGAATGTACCGCTTTCAGAGATTCTGTCGTCAAAACTGCCCGTTCACCGGAAATACGCCGTTTATCACGCTCGGAGGCCGTTTTGAGTTCTGCTGTCAGTTCATGAATACGCTTATCATTCGGTGCAAGCGCCAGCATAAGACTTTCCGTAGATACAACAGGCGGTACCCATATATACCCGTGTATGCAGCCTTCTATAATAAGGCTGCTGCCTGAAACAGTATACAGGACAACTTCCTCACCGGCACTGTCTGTACATACAAGAACACCTATCATAATGCCGTGTCCGTCGCGTTCTCCGCTTGGAGCAGACACCTGTGTTAAATGAAGAGAGCCGTCACGTAACTTTGAAATTATCTGACCGCAGTAACAATGAGCCTGCTCTGTCGGGAATGGCGGAAACATGGAACTCAACTATCTGCGGATTTCGACAGAACCGTCTTCCTTTGCAATAAAAACGACAGGTTTATTTTTCGTAAAAAAACCGTTTTCTACAACACCGGGAATATCGTCTATTTTATCTTCCATTCCGGCCGGATTTACCGGTTCATCCCACACGCAGTCCAGAATCTGATTACCATTATCAGTAATAACAGGGCCGCATTTTCTGACACCTTCACGGAGTGTACATTTTGCACCAAGGCAGGTCAGCGCCTGCATAACAGGAACGCGCGCGTCACCGATTATCTCGACAGGAAGCGCAAACCTGGTTCCCATATGAGGAACAGCTTTTGTTGAGTCTGCTACAATAACCAGCCCATTTGCATTGTATTCTACAATTTTTTCACGAAGCAGAGCTGCCCCGCCGCCTTTTATAAGATTACAGTCAGGATCAATTTCATCTGCACCGTCTATTGCAAGATCAAGAACACCGCCGATAATACGGTCGTTCAGAGTGTATACAGGGATGGAAAGATCCTGACATGCATTAGCTGTTTGAAAACTGGTAACGACCGCTTTTACGCCGGTCAATGTTCCGTCTTTGATATAATCTGCAACACGTGAAACGACCGGCATTGCCGTCGAACCTGTTCCCATCCCGATTCTCATGCCGCTGAATATCTTACCTTCTTTTACGAGCGTATCCACCGCTGTTCGAGCTGCGAGTATTTTCTGTTCATTTTGTGTCAGAACCTTCATAATCGACTCCTGTAAAAATTTTGAACTGCCTGTATCCCTGATATTTCAACATTTTCATGCCGTTACAGACTTTACAGCCGGCCTCCGCAGCACGCATCATGACCGGTGTTATCTCAGGCACATAAATGATGTCGAATAATTTCTCATTCCCGTGAAACTGATAAAAATATACCGGATCATTTTCTTTATTTGAACTTGCGGCTGTATTCATCCCTTTCGATGTTGTCTGAATAATAATATCAGAATACTGCTCAAGTATTCCGACAGAATCAACATCAAGCAGGGCATATTCAAAGCCGTATCGTTCTGCAAGAACTTTTGCATTTGAAACTGTTCTGTTAAAAATACATGCACGTGCTCCCAGCTGTTTAATAACATACGCGACAGCTTTTGCAGCACCTCCTGCACCGAGTATTGCAACTCTACGGTGACGGAGTCTGTCCGTCCCGAGAAATTCCGTAAGTGCTTTTCTGAATCCGTACGCATCCGTGTTATATCCTGCCCAGCCGCTGTTCTTCCGGACAACAGTATTGCTCGCGCCTATTTCCCCGGCTTCCTGATCAAGTTCCGCCAGTTCTGCAAGTACCGTTTCTTTGTGAGGTATAGTAACTGCAAGGCCCTGTATGCCAATCTGCCGGGAAAAATCAAGTACGTCGGTAATAGACGGCGAACGAACAGGGATAAAAACAGCGTTAATATTTTTAGCTTTATAGCCGCTGTTGTGAATTTCCGGACTGGAAGTTTTTACAAGCGGCCATCCGGTAATTCCGTACAACGTCGTATGCTCATTCAAATCACGAAAGTGATACACATTGTTGAGTGTAACAGGATCAAGATGACCGACAGAAGGAATATTACTGTTCGTTTCCTCGGGAGACGTATACGTCAGATATGAATTTAACTTATAAGAAAGAATCCTCGATACCTGTCCGAGGGGTCCCATTGCACACAAAATATGGTCATATTCCGTAATTGATTCCGATTCTTTAAAAAGATTTGTCACATCAGCAAGTGTTGTCGGCATAAATGCAATCTTGGGAATTTCATATCCGGTTTTACGCATTTCATTACACAGCGCTTTAAGATTCGTAATCGGCTTTTCCATATCATGGCAGCTTCTGATAATACGAACTCCAAAAGCAAGCGCTGCGTCCTGAAGACTCGGAATATGATAATCTTCTTCAAAATCGACATAGGCAAAATTCTTTGTCGGATTCTGATCGGCAAACGCAAGCGCCCGTCCGAACAACATTGTCCTCGATATTTCACCACTGAAAAATAAACCGCCGTCAATTTTACGTCTGATCGTAAGGACACAGGGAATGTTTACCATTGAAGGGAAACGGCGCACATACAGCTGCTCCTCTTCCTCCAGAAAATCAACACGAAGTTCAGCCAGATCAATATACTGATTATATTTCCGCACAAGAGCAGCATCTTCTTCAAGCGTTTTCCCTGTAAGTGTCAGACAAATCAGCGGTTGTTTCATCGTATTTTTCCTTAAAAATTATCGTACCGTAATCTTTTTATGTTCTTTTTCAACAACGGAAAGTATAAGTTCCGTTCCTGCAGGAACGGCATATGGTATCGTTATCTGTCCGCCGGGATGAGAGAAACTCACCAGTGTATACGGATCACCTTCTTCAGGCACTGCTGTTAATTTTACAGGTACAGGATAAGGATACATTGTCAGCGTATCTTCAAAAATACCGTACACATTTCCGTTTACCGGACCGGACGGCATCGCAAATTCCGCAGATACATGAGTGTAGTTCTGAACGAATTCTTCTGTAAATTTCTGTTCGGAAACGACAGTTCCGGGAGTTTCGTTTCCCGATGCCTCATGCGACGTAAAATCAAACGTAAGTTTCGACCTCGCCATCTGCTGCAGCACGTCGTTTACGGCACTGCCGGTAAGATCAGGAACGCGCGTATTTTCAAAATTCGGGCCGCGGCTTACTATAAAATGTACCGTTACAGGATTCGAAATATTAGTTCCCTCCGGAGGATCCTGTTCAATTATGGTACCCGCTGCCGCTGCATCCGCTTTATACTGCGGAGCTGCAATAACAATAAGAGGACGGGCAGAGCCTGCAAAAAGAGTCTGCAGCTTCAGCCGCACTTCATCCAGGTTCTGTCCTATATAATTTTCAACATGATCGATAACAACGCCCCTGCTTACAACCAGAGAAACACGGCTGTATCCCTTTCTGATTGCACCGCCGGAAGGAGACTGCTCAAGAATTTTTCCTTCGTCACCCGGTTTATCGGAATAGCGGAGCTGAATTTTCGGATATAATTCCTTAACCTGCATTTCAATAAGTGCAGCAGGAAGGTCTTTTCCCACGACATCCGGGACCATAACTTTCTCGGGCCCTTTTACATTTATGGAAAACACAACAATACATGAAAGCAGCATAACTATAACTGCAGCCGTCACCGTGAAAACAAGCAGTCTGCCGTTTGACTGCATATCCGCAAGAATTTTATGGTAATTTATCTCCGGTACTTTTAAATTGTGTATATCAAAATTCCGGATTGTATTCAGGATATTCTTTATTTTATCTTTCAGCTGTGACATTTTCATACATTCCTCAAAAAGCGACGTTTTATTCTGATAATATCATCTTATAACGATATAATCCAGTAATACGGTCACGGATTCAGCCGCGGCTCAAGTTCAACAAGTTTATCAATTACTCTGCGGCATTCATCCTCATTACTGTATATAATCTGCATATTCGTGCGTTTTTTTGTAACAAGATCAAGTACTCCGGTATCATGCAGAGCCTGCTGATTTTCCGGCAGGGAAAGTAACGGGACTCCCACGATATCAGAAAACGGAATAAGCTGCCCTTCAGCAACAATGCCGTTTGTATAAACGCCGGAACATTTTGCCGTCATTACTTCGTGTATTGCCATTTCCGTACCAAGAATGGCTATTGCACACATGATACCGTCTATAAAGACTCCCATATCTCTGAACAGGACAAGCAGTATGAGAAGCGGACAACAGACAAGTACAATAACCGCAAACTTAAGCAAACGAGGTTTTACCGGCAGCTCGAGGGTACCTGCTTTTTTCAGCATTTTACTCCTTCTTAAAGGCAGAGTCGCAACAAGCAGCGCATATGCACAAAAAGCCGCTGCAACAATAATAACCGTAACAGTTTTCATATATAATACTCCTTAAAATAAAAAGCAGCGTGCACTGATTCAAACATCATTGCTTCCGTTTATAATTTTCCAGCCAGCATTCCAGAGCTTTTTCAGCACTTCCGAACGCAAGGGGAATTCCGTCTATATCGTTTCTGCCGCCTGCATGGACAGATACAAACCCAAGAACTTCAGACTGCTGCCCGTGCAGCTGCTGCATAAGCAATTCAATACTGTCTGTCCCTTCCGGAATGCGGGCTGTAAAAAAAGAATCACAAGTTTTGTAAGTTATATTCTTATATTCGTACGTATTCGGAAAACTGCATAAATAAGAAACAGACTCCGGCTTTATCCCTGTTTCCTCGAAACACTCCCGCACTGCCGCTTCTTCCAGACTTTCATCAGGATTAACGAATCCCCCCGGAAGAGCAAAGTACCCGCAGCGGGGTTCTTTTGCCCTTTTTTCAAACAATATATTTCCGTCATTGTCGGCCAGAATAATACCGACCGCAGCAGCCACATTATTGTATAAATCAAAGCCACAGTCAGGGCACAGCCATTTTCTATTATTGATGTTATTGATTTTACTGCTGCCGCACATCGGGCATACTTTAAAATCGTTAGTAAAACTCATGAAAAACACCTCTCTGTAAGCGCATCGGCAAGCGATTCCGACCGCTTTACTGTCTGTATAACAAGCGGAACGAACAATGGTAATACAGCCTTTATTCTGCCTCCGATGCCTTTCGCTTTACCAAGCCCCCCCCGTATTAGCTGCGTCTTGATAATCGCCGCAGCTTCATCCAGAAGCAGCGGAATAAAACGAAATACAATCTCTATAACTACAATTATATACCGGACAGGAACATGAAGCAGCGCAAGCGGTTTCAGAAGGACAGAAAGACCATCTACAATATCATACTCCGGTGTAGTATACGTAAAAGCAATAATACACGCCAACGCAGCTTCCGTATGGATAAGCGTTGTAAGACAAAGCATAAGTTTAGACGGTGTCACGGTAAAATACCGGTACGGAATAAACACTCGTTCACCGGGAACAGCCGGATAGAAAATCATCTGAAAAATACAGAAAAACAGAAGTAAAGGAATTACCTTTATCAGTGAAAAGAACAGACGTTTCACCGGATATCCGGAGAGCAGCGCGTACACAAACGAAACGCAGAACAGCACAATGCATGCATACAGAGGACGGACGACAAGTGACGAAATAAAAAGAACTGAAAATACCAGAAATTTCGCAACAGGAGCCATTCGTGCAATAATCCCCGTATTCTTCTCAGGTACATTCATTTCCGCAGCAGTTTTCCGCAGCATGTCCAGTAATTTTACACCATCAAGCGGCTGCTGTACAGCATAAGCCGGTTGATAATCCGGCAATGCAGCAAATGTATCGTGCCGGATTATTCCGTCTGCCAGCACTATTTCCCTGTCTGCAAAATCCGCTTCATCCCGGTGATGCGTACTGAACATAACGGTACTGCCTTTCTCTGCAAGCGTTCTGAGCAGATTCATCACCTTACTGCGCGAAGGTCCATCAAGACCGGCAGTCGGTTCGTCAAAGAGTATTACCGGAGAACCGAGCACGATAATTCCTGCTACCGCAAGCCGTCTTTTTTCCCCGCCGGACAGATTAAATGTCTGTCGGTCAGCATACAAAGAAAAGGGAATACCAGCTTCATCCATAGCCTGCGTTACACGCGTTACAAGTTCATTCCCCGACACCCCTTTATTCCGGAGACCGAAAGCAACATCATCGGCTGCAAACTGCTCAAAAAGAGCAGCTTCACTGTTCTGCTGGCAAAGTACAGGACGGTCAGCCCCCTGTACGGTTCCCGAATCAGGGATAAGAAGTCCGGCGGCAATCTCGAGCAAAGTAGATTTACCACTACCTGAAATGCCGGTCAGAGCTGTAAGCGTTCCTTTATGCAGACTGAAATTGACAGAAGAAATAACATTCGATCCGCCATACGAAAAAGAAACATTCGAAAAGACAAGCGCTGCTTTCTTTTCCGATTTCCCGGTTCTGTCTGATTTTACCATATCACTCCCGGTAATCAGACTGCATAATGATACATCTGCAAAGAAATCGTTTTTACTGCCCTGAAAAACAATTTCTCCGGCTTTCATAAGAATAACATCGTTCGTTTCCTGTACCGCATCAGTATCATGTGTAATATGAATGACCGTATTCCCCAGACTCACCCAGTATAAAAGAAAATGAAAAATTTCACTGCGGGACTCCGGATCAAGCATTGCAACAGCCTCGTCAAGAATAAGCACATCAGGACGAAGTGCTATAATGCCTGCAATCGCTTCCTTCTGGGTCTGACCCAGCGATAATGCCATTGAGGGAGATGAAGCCTTACTAAGCAGCCCTGTTATATTTAGACTTTCAATAGTCCGCAGTTCAACTTCACCGGCATCCAGTCCAAGATTCTGCGGGCCGAACGCAGCATCGCGCGAAACTATTCCACATATTATCTGATCTTTCGGAGATTGAAACACAAGAGCGGTGCGTTTTCCCTCTGTAAAGCGGACACTGCCTTCATCAGCATCAAGAAGCCCGCTCAATATACGTGCAAGAGTACTTTTTCCGCTTCCATTAAGTCCAACAATTGCTGTATACGACCCTGATTCCAGCGAAAAACTGATATTTTTTACTGCAGGAACGTCATGCTGCGGATACGAATAAGTAACATTGTTTACGGAAAGTATACTCATTCCACGTATCATATCGAATATATAATAAAATTCCAATAATAACCATTTGGAACTTGACAATACAGGAATTTCAGGCTTACTGTTGTTCCATGTCAAATACAGTTATTATTTATTATTCACTTGAAGGAAATGTTGACTATATTGCCAAACTGCTGGCAGTCAAAACCGGCGCTGATCTTATACGTCTGGAAACGGTAAAAGAATATCCGAAAAAAGGGCTGTTAAAATTTATAACAGGCGGCTGTGATGCAATGTTCGGTATTCGTCCGGCACTGAAAAATGCACTTCCCGATTTTGATCAATTCTCTACAATAATAATAGGGACTCCTGTATGGGCGGGAAAACTGAGTGCTCCGATCAATACATTCCTTCACAAGACAAAAATAAAAGGAAAACGCATAGCGCTGTTCGCCTGTTGTGCAGGCGGACAGACCGAAAAATGCTTTAATAAGATGAAGCAGCAGCTTTCGGAAAATACAATTCTGACATGCGACACATTTATCAATCCGATGCAAAACGAAGGATATACTGTCACCCGTAAAGCAGATATGATCGCGTCAAAACTATAAGTCTAACAGTTTCCCGTAAACACATTCGCAAGATATCTGCGTGCGGCTGACGCAAGTCTGTATACAGACTCAACCGGTGTTGGTTCGAGCCCGGACATGTGATACCGCGGGAAAAAACGGGTAATGTGAAGCGGGATACCGGCATCGACGGATGCAACCCATTGTGCAAGCAGCTTCATTTCGTCATCACCGTCGTTCCATCCCGGAACAATGAGCGTCGTAAGCTCGACGTGGCAGCGTACTGCGCACACCGTAACTGCCTTTTTTACCGTTTCCAGATCACCGCCGAGATACCGGTACCATTCCGGTGTAAACCCCTTCAGGTCAATGTTCATTGCATCAATATACGGAAGTATTTTCTCCAGTACCGGCTCACACACACTGCCGTTCGTCACAACAACATTCTTCATGCCAAGGTCGTGAACAATCTTTGCCGTGTCGCGTACATACTCCCAGCATACAAGCGGCTCGTTATATGTATATGCCACACCGATATTTCCTTTGATACTAAGCGACTGGGCCCGTCCTGCAAGCTCCCGGGGAGACATATATTCAGTCTGCAGCTCCCTTCCTGCCTGTGAAATCTCTGCATTCTGGCAGAACGGACAATGCAGGTTACAGCCGTAGCTCCCGGCAGAAAGGATCATGCTTCCCGGATAAAACATTTTCAGAGGTTTTTTTTCGACCGGATCAAGCGCCAGAGCAGTAAGCTGTCCGTAATTGAGCGGTAGTATTTCCCCGCCGTGATTATAACGTGCCCTGCACTGCCCAGTCTGTTCCGGTCCAAGTATGCAGTGATAAAAACAGGTACTGCACGTTACTGTCTGAAGACTACTCTGTACAGTTTGCGTCATAAACATCTTTCACTTTTTTTCCGGACCGGTAATTTTTGCGTCTTTCAGATTGTACAGTGCATCATCACTCATTTTCCGTTTATTTTCCTGATGTTCTTTAATTACTGCGACAGAAAACAGCCCCCCAAGCGCTGCAAGTACGCCCATAATAAAACCTTTTACGAAACTCACAGGAGACCTCCTTTAATATCATTTTCTCTGTTCATAACCAGTATTCCGTTCCCAGAAAACTCCATCCGTGTATCCCTGAATCGATGTATCAGAACCGGCACGTGCAAGACGTTTTTCAGCGAGCAGACAGTATTCCGTATTCATTTCAATACCACAGTACTTTCTGCCGAGTTTTTTTGCCGTAACGGATGTAGTCCCGGAACCAAGAAACGGATCAAATACAAGTGCACCGGGTTTTGAACTTGCAAGAATAAGTTTTGCAATAAGTTTTTCCGGCTTCTGCGTCGGATGATCCGTATTCTCATTCATTGACCAGTACGGTACCGTTATATCGTCCCAGAAGTTTGATGCACATGTAAGACGGAATTTCCCGCAGTCCGTTTCTTCCCAGTCCTTCGGTACTCCGTTTTCGCGATACGGTGCAATAACGCGCTTTTTCTGCTTTACAGCATCAGCATTAAAATAATAATCAGAACCAGCCGTGGCGAACCAGATATCCTCACAGCTGTTTTTCCAGTTAGAAACCGCACCACGTCCTTTTTCCCGCTGCCATGTAATACGGTTTCTCACTGTCAAATATTTATTAACAACAGTATACAACGCAGCGGTACATTTCCAGTCTCCGCAGATATAGAGGGACGCATTTTTTTTCAGCAGTCTGACAATTCCGGGAAACCACGATTCAAGATATGCACTGTATGCATCATCGCTTCGTGCAGTAAATTTATTTCCGCCGAAATCCTTAGACAGATTATACGGCGGATCAATTATCATAAGATCGACACTTTCCGCCGGGAAAAAATTCAGTATATCAAACAAATTACCGTTGTATGTCCTGTCCGTAATTTCCTCCGGACAGAGAGGCTGTGATGCAGTACGAAGATTCGGAGCGTACAAAGTACGGTCCATGTCGTTAAGCTCTGTCGTACGATTCCTGGATGAACGTATTTTTTCCATATTTATTCCACTTTAATCTGTGCAGTCATTGCCAGCACAGTCAATAATGACGTACGACTTCAAAACGTTCAAGGTCAGGATTCTCGGACCGGTCTATGCCGCCTTTTCTGCATGCGATGTTTATCTGTTCGTCAACAGTATCCACAGAGTCAAGAGCCGGAAGAAGCAGTCCGCGGCGGTACCCCTTTGTAACAACGACACCATATTTTTTTACATCGAGTTCCTTTGGTGAACTGATTTTTTCAGTCAGGCCAAGGACATCAACACTATATACAATTGAAGATAATTCTTCAGCTTCGACTTCAGGAAAACGGGGGTCCTGCGTAGAAGCGCTTATTGCATTGTGAATTATCTCTTCTGCAAGAGAACCACACGTCGGGGAAATCGTTCCGATACACCCGCGCAGACTGCCGTCTTCTTTTAACGAAACAAACGTACCGGCCCGTCTGCTAAGCAGTTCCGGAGAAAGATGCCATCCGTGAAAATCATCATCGTCGCATATGACACAGCCTCCGGCAACTTTCGGGACTTTCCGGGTACGAACATATATTTCTACTGTTGCCCGTGCAAGAGCAACAAATTCGTCTTCATTACGTTTTCGTTCTGCCACTTTCTTTTTCTCCTGTACCTCATACTGCTCAAGAAAATTACGTCTTTCGTCACAGCCTTCAGGTGTATACACACAGATCCCGTATCCAACACCGAAAGGTCCCTCGTACGACAGTTTTTCGACTTTTACAGCAGTCCGGTCAAGTGCTCCTGCCATAATAATGAACGAACGATGGCCGCATTCCGCTGCTTTCTCACAAAATTCAGGATCAAATAAAAACAAACCGCCGAATTTACCTGTTCCCATTACATTCATTATCCGCTCATCGTACACAGGGCCTTCAGAACGAAATCCGTACGGACCGTCTGCCTTAAGCACATGAGATAAATCTCCGCTTGCAACAATTACGACACGCCGCCCGGTCTTTTCAACAGCCCGTTGAATGCATTCTCCAAGCAGATAATGTTTCTTATAAGACTGTCCCGACAGGCCGATGCGTACAAGCTTGTATTCATTCTGAATAAACTGATTTATAAAATAGAGCGGCACCATGGTCGCATGATCAAGCTTCGGTTCTTTCTGACCGTTCGTACCTGCGGCAAGTCCTGCTTTATCGGCTTCTGTGCAGACAGCCTCTATAAGCGGCACGTCATATTCTGCATGAAACCGTACCTGATCCGCTCCGAATTGTCCCAGATCCCCGTCCGCCGAAATTCCGGAAGAAATATGAAAATAGTCGGAATACATAGTTGCATGAGGCGATGTAATGATAATCGTTTCAGGCTTCAGGGCTGCGATTTTCTGAGCAACTTTCATGTATGCCGCACGAGTCTCCGAAATCTCATTTTCTTCACCACGTCCAACCTCGTGAACAATAAGCGGAGGATGAGGAACCATATATGTTCCAATAATAGACATATAATACCTCCCTGAATCGACTTTTACTCTGATTTATGCTTTTTCATAGAAAGAGCAGCCTTTTTTTCCGCAATTTCATCCATAATATGCTGTTTTACCAGTCCCAGCGACTCCCGGTAACTGGTACTGGAAAGTCCCGGAAACCGAATAAGGAAACGCTCTTCGCTCGGACGATGCTCGTTGAAAAAGTCGATTTTCTGAAGTATTTTTTTACTGAACCGTCCTTTTTCAACAGCAGCCCGCTCTTTAATCGAAGAAAACATCTCGGTCATACTGGCACCCTGAAACCATGTTTCTTCAGAATAACGTTCTGTGAGAGACTCACCGAATTCTTTAATTTTAGCCATTGCCGTACTGAAATCAACAAGCTTATGTACGGTTATAATTATATCAATTATAAAAACGACCGCAAGTCCGCTTGAAAGATACACCGTAAGAGTATCGCTCAGCATAAAGACAAAGTGATCAACAACAGGCTGAACAAAATGAACAGCAACAATGCCCATAATGCCGAACAGTACTGAATTAAGCAGGCAGATACGTCCCTTTATGTTGAATTTATGGTCGGAATAATCCCACCACTTCATTTTAAACATTCTTTCCATTTCCCAGCTTGTAAAATATTCAACGGCCGAACAAAGAACCATTGCGCTTACAAACAACGTAAGCCATGAGGATTTTACTTCAGGAGGAAGCTGCATGACGATAAGGCCTCCGCATCCGTAAATAGGACAAATGGGGCCGTGCAGAAATCCTCTGTTTATGAATTTATGTTCATAAAAAATACCTACATACAGCACTTCACAGCACCAGCCGATAAAACTATATAAAAGAAAAATAAGAAAAAGACGGTCTGACGGTACAATTTCAATGGAAGAACCTGCATTCAAAAAATCTATCATGTTATAACTGTACTTCATTTTCGGACGGTTGGCAATCAACGCCTCTGATACCGGAGGGGAAATATTAAAATTTCCGAACGAATCATAGTTTTGTAAAAAAAGACAGCCGGTACCAATATTAAAAAACGGAAAACTATGGTATACTGTTTATATGCCGTATAGTATCGAATTTCAAATTTCCGGTCTTATCGTTGTTGTCGTATTGTGCATTGTATTTTTTTCAAAACCCCGCTGGCAGTCGCTGCAAAATTCGATATTCCGCGTCTTACTTCCATTAACAGCCTTTGAACTTCTTATGGACATTATCAGTGTCATTACTATCGCAGAACGTGATAACATTCCGGAAACATTGAATAACTTCTTTGCAAAAGGATATATTATTTCCATTTATATCTGGATCACGGGAGTTGCTCTCTATGTTCTGTCAAATTTTATCTATACGAACACTCCCCAAAAAAATATTACACGTATAAAAGTAACAGGTTTATTATTAATCATTGCAGCCGCCGCCGGATGCGTGATAACGATTGCAGCGCCTTTAAAATATGCAAACTACGGCAGAAAAATTTACTCCTACGGAATTCCGTCAACAAGTACTTTTATTTTCGCAGTATACTGTATCATCGTTTTATCCGTCAGCTGTTTAATGAACTACAGGTATCTTCCGTTCAAACGTAAAATTCCACTGTTCGCGTTCGTTATAATGGAAGGAAGTGTCGCGCTGCTACAGGTATGCTTCAGGAGCCTGCTTGTTATAGGTTTCGGAACGGCAATATGCATTCTTATCATGTATATGACTTTGGAAAACCCCGACATGGACATGATCGCAAAACTCAATGAAGCGAACAGGCGTATAAATAATCTGCTGCTGAACATTCTTCCGGCATCAATAGTTGCGGAGCTGAAAGAAAAACCGAGTACATTCACTGAAAAATACGACAACATTACTGTAGCATTCATGGATATTGTCGATTTTACGGAAATGTCTTCGGTCGTCGGTGCAGAAAATCTTGTTGATATTCTGAATTCTCTTTTTTCGGAATTCGACATGCTTCTTGACAATTATAAAATCGAAAAAATAAAAACAATCGGCGATGCATATATGATCGCTTCAGGTCTGCCGGAACGGTATGAAAACAACTGCGAAGAAATGATTAAATTTCTGATTCAGGCGCAGCGTACTATAACGAATTTTAACAAACGTCATAATACCACACTGCAGATGCGTATCGGAGTAAACTGCGGTCCGGTTGTAGCCGGCATTATAGGTAAAAAAAAGTTTATCTATGATCTGTGGGGAAGTACGGTAAATTTTGCGTGCCGCATGCAGAGTTCCGGAGTACCGGACCGTATACAGGTATCTCAGAATGTCTATAATCTTATGAAAGACAAATATAACTTTGAAAGCCGCGAAACGGTTGACGTAAAAAGTTTCGGCACATGTCACTGTTATCTGCTCTAACTCTGAAAAATGATAAAAACAGCTTGCACGCCGGCCTTTAATTGCGCACAATAACCCTATGTCCTTCCGTGTTCTTATTATGCGGCTCTCGCAGTTCCGCGATGTTGTAAAATCAACTACTCACCAGTTCCTTTACGGAGAATGTGCACGCGTTTTGAGTGATGAGTGCATCGATTTTGCTTTTCTGCCGGCGGAAAGCGCGCGACGCCGGCATTGCGTGCTTGAAGGTTTCCGTACGCATATCCCGGCTGCAGATTTTGATCTGATTCTTGTCGTAAACAGCTATGCAGTAGAACTTATAAATCTGCCGTATATGCTTAAAATTGCAGGCATTCCCTATTCCTCTGATGAACGGCGGGAAAAAAACGCGAAACCGCTCATCATTATGGGAGGCTCGAATGCAATGGCAAGCCAGGCCATGCTTTTCAACGAAAATGAAGCGCTGACCGATGCAGTGTATTTTGGAGAAGGTGAAGAAAATGTAACGGCTGTCGTAAAGGCGCTGTCGGAAGTATCCGACAGGGAAAGACGCAGCACGCTTGTTTCATTGCAGGATACAATCACCGGACTCCGTGTATTCGGCGCTCCGCATAAAACTATCAGCAAAGCAGTATTTTCCGGCACAAACGTCGAACAGCTCGCAAATGCGAAACAGGCTTTGTTCGATTCTGCAGAAGCAGGCATTGTCCGGCTTATGATTTCATACGACTGTCCGTCGTTCTGTACATTCTGTTTTGAAGGCTGGGAACGAAAACCGTACCGGGAAGTACCGTTCAGCGAACTTCTCAAAGCCGCAAAACATCTGAAACGGGAAACAGGAGCCTCAACGCTTGAAATTACCGCGTTCAATTTCAACACGCATACCGACGTAACAAGAATCATCACGGAGATGAACAAACTGTTTGCACAGGTAAATTTCATGAGCCAGCGGGCTGATATTCTTGCATCAAGCAGCATGCTGGCTTCATACGAAATCACAACCGGAAAGCGGCAGTTTACGCTCGGTGCGGAGGGAATCAGTGAACGGATGCGCACATACTTCAACAAAAATCTCAACGAAGAAACACTTCTGAAATCAATGGGGCTTCTCATGTCTCAGAATGCGGTTAAGGAAATAAAACTATTCTATATTATCGCCGGAATTGAAACTGATGAAGATTTTGAGGATTTCCGGTGCTTTCTCTCAAAAGCAGCAGAGCTCAAAACTCAGTTTGGTTCGCCTGCACGCATACTCTGCTCGTTCGGGCTTCTTGTCCGCATGCCGTTCACTCCGCTCAGATACGAAAAACTTCTTTTAACAAAAAAAGAATGGGAACCCGTCGTTGAAAATATAAAGCAGACCGTTGAAAGTGCCGGCTACGAATTCCGTCTTACATACCCTTATGAAGAATATTTTCTCTCGCAGGTGCTCGTTCTCACAAACTACTATGCCGCACCGGCGCTTATCGATTTTGCCGGACAGGATATTGTCTACGACCGGACACTGCCGGACGGTGCATGGAATCTGTTCGTAAAACACGTTCCTGTCACGCCGGAATTCACCGCGGAAAAAGGTGCAGACTACAAATTCGCATACAGCGGCATCGACACGCGTACAACTGCAGATTTTCTGTATGCCCGCTTTCTTGACGCAAAAAACGGCAGGGAAATGAAATCGTGCATGAGCGGTGAATGCAGGGGATGCGGCAGCTGTACGCAGAATCAACGGAACTTTCTGCTTGAACATAAAATAACGATGCCTTCCGCTTCCGACAAGGCAGATGTCAACGCGCTGCTTCTTGAAAAACAGCGTGCTAAGCCAGTGTACATAAAAACAGAAATACCGGAAACTATGGCGCACAACCGAACGGAGACAAAAAACGCATTTATTATGAGGAAACTTATGGACGCGGTGGAACGGACTGGCACAGAAACGGAATCTCTCATCATGAAAACAGAAGACGTTCTGTTCGGAAGTGACCGATACGCAGGCAGACTTCCGCACTGGTACGGAACAACGCTGTATGCAGTCTATCCGTTTTCCGATAACACACGATCCGTACTTTCTGCAGCGCTCAAAAATGCGGGAATACAGGCAGACAATACGGAAGAAATACCGGCAGAATACAAAATCACACTCATTCCCGACATACAGACGGAAAATACAGAACTTGAAAAAACAGCACAGTCGCTGCTTAATTCGATGCATCTGCCGTATATGCTTTCACGTAAATCAGGTTACACAAACCTTGTTATTGCCCCAAAAGCACTGAAAAAACATATCGTTAATTCCTGCGCCATACACGACGGAAAAATATTTGTAATCTGCTCAATAAAAGCGGATTTCGGTATACTTGCAAAAGAACGGTTTCACGTGCACACGGAAACTGTATAGTACAAACAGTGCCATACTAAATACGCCGGTTTCTTTACATCAGGTATTGTCAGATTTAAAAAGAGCCCGGAACAATGCCGCAATCTTATGAGATCCGGCATTTGTTCCGTCTTTACCGGCAGCAGGCTGCAGCACATCCTTTACAGAAGCGTGTTCGGCAGACTTTTCCGCAACTTTATTTGCTGCAATCGTAAAAAGGCTGTTTCTGCCGAACACGACAAGATATCCGTCCGGAGTCTGATTCGTCGTAAAGACAGGAAGAAGCTGTGCACTGAATTTGTCAGCCGCCACATTAACAGCACTGTGATTCTTTATCATTTTCTGGCTCTGTGTAAGAAAATCAATTTCGGGATGGACTTTATCTATATCCGCGCCGTACACTTCCGAACTGTGTCCCGGTTCCGCATATTTTTCAAAATACGCAGGAGACGCCTGTATGACGGCTCCTCCTGCATCAAGCAGCAGCACAGGTTCATCAGACACGGACATCAGGGCCGTTATTGCATTGTTAAGATACCTGATCCTCTGCGCGCGTTTACTGCTTATATCTTCCGTCTCGCGGAACAGAATCTTTATTCCCTGCCCGAGCGTACCGAATTTCATAAACCGATCATCGTCGACCTTGCCTCCTTCACGTGCTATATCAATCAGGTGCCTGAATTCTCCGGTACGTTTTCCGGCGCGGACCAGAATAATAATGTACAGCACCACGAGAAATATGATCGCGACAAGAATGCAGTAAAAAACGAGTTCCGCCTGCTGCTTCTGCCCTGCAGCAAGAAGATACCGGTATGAAATAAATCCGCCCGTTCCCGCAAAGGCGGCGGCAAGAACGCAGAAAATTGTTAATACAGTACCGCTTACAAAAAGCATATATACCTCGCTCCACGTTATAAAGAAGTCTTAAACCGGTCAAGGTCGTAATTTTTTCCGACAAGAATAAGGATATCTCCCTGCATCAATAAGTCGCCCGGTGCGGGAAAGAGCAGCTGTTCCGTACGGACAGGATTACCCTCTGAATCAAGATTGACTTTCGTACGTTTTACCCCTGAAAGATGCAGAACAAATTTTTTTTCAAGAGCCAGTTCCGACACAGGCTTATCAAGAAACATGTCGGGAACATAAAACTCTGCAATACTGGCGTCACCCGTAATCGGAATGGTATCAAGAATTTCAGGAGCGATAAGACGGGCTGCTATACGGGTACCTTCGTCTTCCTGAAGATTCACCACCTCATTTGCTCCGATCTGGCGGAGTACCTGCGCATGTATCGGAGAAACAGCACGGCACAGAATATACGGAATTCCCCGTTTTTTAAGAAGTGCCGTCGTTATAATACTTGTTTCCATATTATCGATCGCAATAACCGCAGTATCTACGTCTTCAAGCGGTGCTTTTGCCATCGCGAGTTCATCAGTCGAATCAATAAGTATTGCAGCTGATACTTTATTTTTAAAATCGTCTATTACTTCCGGATTATTATCGACAGCAATAACTGTCCCACCCCGCTCAGCAAGCACTGCCGCGATCGTCCGCCCGAAGCTGCCAAGCCCGAATACCGCGAACACTTTCTCCTTTGTTTTCGACATATATCCTCCTGCTGAAATTCCGTTTCTGCATACTGTTAACCGATTGCGATATCCGCCTGCGGCCATCTGATTTTTGCACGGTCAGACCCCGGCGCAGCGGAAGAAAGAACCGTCAATGCGCCAACCCTGCCCCAGTACATGAGCAGGATGAGTACAAATTTCGCAAACGCAGGCAGTCCCGGCGTAAGCCCGGACGTTACACCCACGGTTCCGACCGCGGAACATACTTCAAATATAATTCTTTCGACAGGAGCTGTACAGACTGCGGACAGAACAACTGTCGCAAGTACGATACACAGAATGTCAGCAGTAAAAATGATACACGCCTGAAAAATTTTTGCGTCCGCAATTTCAGCTCTTCCGATGCGGTAATGTTTTTCTCCCTTCAGATACGAATAAAGTGCCGAACCAAGTACAGCTGCGGTGTTTATTTTCATACCGCCTGCTGTACTTCCCGACGCCGCGCCAATAACCATGAATATGCAGAACAGCAGATACGTTGCAGGCCGCAGCGATGCGAACGGAACGGAATTGAATCCTGCCGTACGGAATGTTACGGACTGAAAAAACGATGCAAGATACTGCTCTCCCAGAGAATAATCTTTCATCGTATTGCTGTACTCAAGAATATAAAAAAGCAGCGTGCCTGCAAGCAGCAGGACGGCCGTTCCGGTAATAACAACCTTTGTATTAAGCGTGAGCTTCGCCCTTTCATTACCGCGTTTTCCCAGCCGTGCGGAATCAATTACTGCACGTATGTTCGTAATGCAGGAAAATCCGATACCGCCGGAAATAATAAGGAACGCAAACACAAACATGATATACGTATTATGCCGGAAACCTTCAAGGCTGTTTGAAAACAGAGCAAACCCCGCATTGCAAAAGGCGGAGACCGAATGAAACACGGCATACCATACCGTCCGGCCCGTAAATCCCATGGACGGCACAAAACCGCAGAACAGCAGGACAGCTCCCACCCCTTCAATACTAAGAGTCGTCAATACAATACTCAGCATTGACTTATATATACCGGCCGTGTCGTCGTCGCTGAGCATATAACTGAGCATCAGCTTGTCCGCAAGCGATACACGCCGGCGGATAACATAAATAGTAAAATATGACAGCAGCATAATGCCGAGACCGCCGGTCTGGATAAGTATAAGAAGGACAAGCTGTCCCCGAAATGTAAAATATGACACTGTGTCGACAACTGTAAGCCCGGTAACACAAACGCACGACGCAGAGGTAAACAGTGCATTCAAAAATGAAAGCCCCTTCCCGTCGACGGCAGTAAATCCCATCATGAGAAAAAGTGTACCGGCAAAAATAACGGCAGCAAAACTCAGCAGAATAGTCTGGGCCGGATTCGTCGTCAGTTTTTCAACATATCCCCGGAGCCGTTTCATGCGGCTGTACATGCGGAGGGCCAGGAACAGGCTGCGGATCAGGGCGGCAAAAACGGCAATACTGGAAAGGGCTATCGCTTTATACACAAATTTTGAATAGCAGAAAAGCAGGGTAAAAAATATTGTAAACAGGAACGACAGCCAGTTTTCTCGAAAATACCGCCGGCGGTATTTTTCCGACACAATATCATATATCGTTTCGCCGACGACACTTGCCATCAGAACGTAGTCAATTATATTCCCCGCAGTCTGCAATATAACGGAAGAAAAATCCGCCTGTTCAAAAAAAAGCGATGCTACGCTCAGCAGAACCGTTACAATGATAAACCGCTCATATCCCTTCATGAAATAAACTATAAAAGCAAATTCCGGTACGGTCAAGCAATACATAAAAATTGCAAAAGCGGTAAAAAGCAGGTATGATAGTATAGATTCTCTGCTTTGAGAATCCATACTGTCTGCAGCATACTCTTTTTACAGGAGACACGGATGAAATATACCATTACAGAACTGGTCAGCAAAATGACGCTGGAAGAAAAAGCGGGAATGTGTTCAGGTGAAGATTTCTGGCACACAAAAGCAGTTAAACGACTTGGTATTCCGGCGGTAATGGTAAGTGACGGTCCGTACGGACTGCGCAAACAGGATCCTGAAGCAGACATCCCCGGAGTAAACGAGAGTATCAAAGCAGTTTGTTTCCCTGCAGGAAGCCTCACGACATGTTCGTTCGACAGGGATATGCTCAGAAAAGAAGGAGAAACGCTCGGCGACGAATGTCAGGCGGAAGACGTATCAATACTTCTGGGACCTGCGGTAAACATAAAACGTTCTCCGCTGTGCGGCCGGAATTTCGAATACCTTTCTGAAGATCCGTATCTTGCCGGTCAGCTGGCAGCTGCGTATACAAAAGGAGTTGAATCAAAAAATATAGGTGTTTCAGTAAAACACTTTGCCGCAAACAATCAGGAATACCGGCGGATGTCCGTTTCGGCGGAGGCTGACGAACGCACGCTCCGTGAAATATACCTTCCGGCATTTGAAACTGTCGTACGGGAAGCAAAACCTGATACACTCATGTGTTCGTATAACAGAATCAATGGTGTCTACTCCTGTGAAAACGAATGGCTTCTTACCAGCGTACTCAGAAAAGACTGGGGATTTGACGGCTATGTGATGTCTGACTGGGGTGCAATGAACGACCGTGTCAAAGCACTCAAAGCAGGCCTTGAACTTGAGATGCCCTCTTCAAACGGAGTTACCGACAGGCAGATTGTCGAAGCCGTAAAAAACGGCAGTCTTGATGAAAAAATACTTGACACGGCGGTAGAGCGTATCCTCACCATCATCTTCAAATTTACGGAAGGCCGGCAGGAAGGAAACTTCGACAAGGAAAAACATCACCGGATAGCCGCGGAAATTGCAGAAAATTCCATGGTCCTGCTGAAAAACGACAGCGGCATACTGCCGCTCTCAGAAACAAATGCAGAAGGCATACTGTTCATCGGAGTATTCGCAAAAACACCCCGTATAGAAGGCGGTGGAAGTTCCCATATAAACTGCACAAAAATTACGAGTGCGCTTGATGCCGCAAAAGATCTCGGACTCTGCATACCGTATGTGCAGGGATATGACCTGAAAGAAAAAAACGATGCAGAATTACTGACGGAAGCCGTCACGGCAGCACAAAAAGCGCAGAAAGTTGTCATATTTGCCGGTCTTCCGGATGCGTATGAATCGGAAGGATACGACCGCAGCAATATGAAAATGCCGGAAAACCAGAACAGGCTTATACATGAAGTTGCAGCAGTTCAGCCCCATACCGTAGTCGTCCTCCACAATGGTTCACCTGTCGAAATGCCGTGGGTCAATGACGTTCAGGGTATCCTCGAAAGTTACCTCGGCGGAGAAGCTGTCGGAACAGCGCAGATAAACCTCCTGTTCGGAAAAACTAATCCGAGCGGAAAACTTGCAGAAACATTCCCGCTGCGGCTGGAAGATACGCCGTGTTATATCAATTTTCCGGGAAACGGACATACCGTCGAATACAAAGAAGGAGTGTTCACCGGGTACCGCTATTACGACAAAAAACACATGAACGTTCTGTTCCCGTTCGGATTCGGATTGAGCTACACGACTTTCTCGTACAGCAACCTCAGATTTTCAAAAAAAAATATTACGGATCAGGAAACAGTCGGCGTAACATTCTCCGTTAAAAATACCGGCAGCATTGCAGGAGCTGAAGCTGCAGAATTATATGTTGCAGACAGGACAGGATCTGCGATCCGTCCCGACAAAGAACTTAAAGATTTCGGCAAAGTATTCCTTGAGCCGGGAGAAACAAAAGAGCTGACGCTCACGCTCGACAAGCGTTCGTTTGCATGGTACAACACCGGCATTCACGACTGGTATGCAGCAACCGGCGACTACGAAATTCTCATCGGCAGCTCCTCCCGCGACATACGACTTACCGGAACAATACATGTGACATCAACGTCAAAACCTGCAGTCAGGGTGACACGGAATACGGTTCTAGCGGAAGTCATGAATAATCCCGCCAGTGCAGAAATATGCGGACCGCTGCTCGAAAAAGTCAGGAAGTCACTGGGTGCAGGCGATACTCAGAGTGAAGCAGCAAACAGCGCAATAAGCAGTGACATGATACAGGCAATACTCGACAATCTGCCGCTCCGTTCTATCAGAAGTTTCGGCGGAATAACGGAAGAGGAACTGACAAGGCTGATCACTGAAATGAATGAAGCTCTGGGAATTAAAGACAGAAAGTAAATAAATCACGTCTGCCTTTCAGAAAGACAGACGTGATTTATAAAATCTGCGTTTTTCTATTTTTAATACTAAACAGATACGGTATTTAAAATCTGAGATTGACAAAAGTAATTATATGGTGTTATATAGTCAACGTTGATTATATAACAATGACTAAGAGGTAATGGGAAAGATGCTGACACGTTTAGTAGTTCTGGGCTGTCTTATGCAGTGGCCGATGTCCGGATATCAAATTCAACTTATTCTTCAGGTAAGTCAGACGGAGCAATGGGCAGGAATACTCCCCGGATCGGTCTATCATGCACTGAAAAAACTTGAAACTGAAGGGATGGTTATTCTGAAAGAAACTGAAAAAACCGGAAACAGGCTAAAATCAATCTATGAAATAACGCCGGAGGGGAAAGATGAATTTACCAAGCTCTTGAAGGAAGCCTGGCAGAAACCGTGCCTGCATTTTCCGGCAAATATATACGGTGCACTGAGTTTTTTAAATAGTTCACAACTGGATGAAGTCCTTCCTTTGATTGATACACAAATTGTTATGCTCAAAGCAGAACTGGATGAATGGAACAACGGAGAAACAGCAAAAAAAAGATTTTTTTCAACGGAACTACCCGACTACATCAAAGCTATTTTTGAAAACGGGCGGAAACACATTGAACTAGATATCGAATTTTTAAAAAAACTGCAGCAAACACTGCCTGAAGAAAAACTGACCGGAGGATTCTATGGAAAACCTGATATCCAGTAAGAAAACATCACGGAACGGCCTTATCGTTGTGACGCTCGCAATCTTTACAGACATGCTTGTCTACGGACTGGTTGTCCCTATTCTCCCGGAATATGCATTCTCCCTTGGAGTATCCCAAACGGCAGTAGGTCTGCTGTTCGGAAGTTATGCAATCGCTCTTTTTGCAGCAACTCCCGTCTTCGGTATACTGTCGGATAAAATCGGCCGCAAAGGACCGCTGCTCTGGGGACTGCTGGGACTCGCTGGTTCTACCGTACTCTATGCGTTTGCCAGCCGGTTCTGGATGCTAGTCACGGCACGTTCACTTCAGGGAATTTCCGCTGCAATTACGTGGACCGCAGGCTTTGCATTACTGGCCGATCTCTTTCCGTCAGAGGAACGCGGCAAAGTAATGGGTATTGCACTGTCAGGACAGTCTGTCGGTACGTTAATCGGTCCGACAATCGGTGGATGGCTTTATCAGACAGGGGGCTACGAGCTGCCGTTCCTAGCCGCCACCGGATTAGCTGTTATTGACGGACTTTTACGGATTTTCCTCATCAAAGACGTCCCTCATAAAAAATCAGAAAGCATACGGTCTTCTCTCAGTCTGCTCAAAAATCACAGACTATTAAGTATCGTTGGTGTTGTTATTATCGGAGCATCCATTCCCTGCGTTCTGGAACCAACTTTACCGCTGCGTCTGCAAAGAGGCATGCATGTTTCTTCTCTTGTCACTGGCCTGCTGTTTGCCGTTCCCACGACAGCTTATGCAATAAGTGCCCCTTTTATAGGCTCCATATCTCAACGCACCGGACATTACCGGACTATGGCAATAGGACTGACTGTCGCCGCAGTCAGTCTCCCTTTTATCGCACTTGCAGATTCCGTCCTGATTATGGCAGCCGCACTTTTTTTTCTCGGCATTGGAATTGGTTCGGCAATAACACCCTGTCTGCCGGAATTCGCGGACATATCACAGGAAAGCGGAGCAAACTCGTTTGGCGCATCATTTTCCATCTATAATACTGCATATTCAATCGGCATGATGATCGGCCCGACTTTAGGTGGAATTCTTACCAATTACCTTGGCTTTGTCCGTTCCTATTCTGCTGTCGCAGTCATCATTCTCGTATATATGCTGATTTTTACAGGCTTCAATCATCACAAAGTGTAAAGGCAGCAGTTATGAGACTGTCTTTACAGTCCCAGCTTCTGTATCCAGTCTGCCTGCTGAGGATACGATGCAAGCAGGTCCTGTTTTCTGCCGATTTCAAAACAGGCCTGAGTAAACGCCGGAACCGTGGTACATCCGTAAAGCGCATACGAACCCGTATCGGTAAGGCACGCACCCTGCCATACACCGGCAGGAATGCGGAACTGGTACACCTGCCCCGCGCGGTAATCTGTTCCCATTACGACTTCTTCGGCCGAACCATCGGGATACAGCAGATACAGGCGGAACGGGTCACCTTCGTAAAAACTCCATATTTCATCTACGATAAGACGGTGGAAGCGTGAAAAACTGTCCGGACTGCGGCAGTATAACCCGTACATCATACCCCATGAAGATTTCCCACCACCGGACAGTTCTCCGCGGCCTGCTTCGCTGAAATACGTATGTTCAGGTTCCGCCATCTGCATGTTGTAAAAATGTAAAATCGATTCAGCCTTCGTATTCATGTGCAACCTCATTTACGTCAATCCACACACCGTCATTACGAGCGCTGCGTCCGATACTTTCACAGACCATCACGACATGTTCGCCCTGTGCAAACGAGGCAGGTACACCGCTCTTCCGCTTCTGCTTCATGCAGTCATACGCCTCACGGAAGCAGTCGGTAAACGTCGTGCTGAAACCGCCGCCGAAATCATACTGGTTTGTTGTAATTCCCGATCCTTTTTTCCCTGTGCATATTTCATACGGACGTTCGCTGCTCCATGAAAAAGAAGCCTGATCGTAGACTAATTCAATTGAAACATCGTTGCTTCGTCCCGGAGATACCTCTGAAAGGACAATGCTTGCAGCTGTTCCGTCTGACATACGGAACATGAGAGACGCTGCATCCTCATTTTTTACCGTTATTCTTTCAGCTTCTGATCCATCTGTATACATAATCCCGTCCCGGAGATACCGTTCCGGATGAGCATGGGTAAATAAAGCACAAACCTTTTCAACTGATTGTCCGGTCAGAAATTCAAGAAGATCGATACTGTGCGATCCTATTTCAGTAACCGACCGGAAACGGCTGTCAGGCCGGTCCGCAGCACAACGCCACGAATACGGAGCCGGCAGTATGTCATATTCCTGAAAATAATGTCCGAAGGCAAACAGGAGGGGCCCTGCTTCTTTTTTCAGGATCATACTGCGCATAGCAGTCACCGCAGGATAAAACCGGTTGTTAAATACAACGGCAGTGACAGTATCATCATGAACGGCAGAAAATCTTTTTAGTTCTGCCGATTCCCACGGATCAACAGTCAGCGGTTTTTCACAGATAACATGTTTTCCTTCTTCAAGACACAATCTTGCCGCTTCATAATGCAGCGAAGGCGGCGTACAGATGTGTACACAATCGATATTTTCGATATTTTCCCGCGTCAACTCCGAATCATACCGGGATATACCGAATTTCTCTGCAAACGCCTGCGCAGATTTTTCCGAGTGCCCTATGACAAGTGCAATGTCTTCACCGCATTCGCGCAGTGCTTTTGCATGCGTATGCGCAATAAGTCCGGTTCCAATAATGGCTGATTTCATACAGACAGTATACACAACAAACAGGAAGCGAGTAATCCCCCGCCCCCAGAATGCATTTCACCCACCAGAACATGCAACTTACCGTTTTTTATATTCTCGTGAAAAACTATTTCCGGTAAGGTAGAAAAAACGGGGGAAGCAGCACAATCGATGAAGCGTTTTATCTGCATTGTTTTATTCATTCTGATTTCTTCATTTGCATCAGCAGAAAAACTGACAACGGCAATTTCAACAATTAAAATCTTCATCGACGATACTGAATTTTCGTGGAAAAAGCAGAGTGAAAAACCGCAGCCTGTTACCGGCGGAGAACCTGCAGTAAAAATCGAAACGGTCATTTCCTTCACGTCACTAAAACCGGAAAAACGGATGACACAGTCAGCACTTGAACGCGAAGTACATCAGACAGAACTGCGGCTCAACGACAGCGGATATTTCTACTCTGCAAAAGCAGACTGCATTCATTCACGGAAAGAACCCGGAAAAATGATCGTCATCATTACCGTAAAAAGCGGTTTTTTCTGGCGGTTCGGCGGAGGGAATGCGTACGGTGTTGTCGGAAAATCGTGTATCGACGGTCGGCGGCTCCAGGTACTCGGATATGCGGGATGGAATAAAAACGGAGCTTCAGTATTATACGAACATGCTTTTGATTCACCGTTTATTACAGGTTGCAGCCTGTTCTGGGACGGACCTGCATCACTGGTTACATCAGACGGTACGACAGCCGGCACTTCAAGTGTAACCGGTATATGTACACCGGGTTTTTTCATCACTCCTGATATACGGTTCTGTACCGACATTATCTGCCGGGTTGATCTTTCCGCAGGTTTTATAAAAGATGAATTCTGTATTTCACCTTATGTACGATGCAGTAAGTTTTTCAGCAGAACACTGACTTCTGCATCTGCCGCACAGGCATATTTTTATCCCTGTATTGAACAGAATATGTTTTCGGGAACGGAAATCAGTGTGTCGCTGAACTGGACTCCGGTACGGTATGTCACGTTTGCATTCTGCACGGCGGGCGGCTCTTCTCCGGAAGACAATACACAGACTTTCAGTCTGAACTGGGATACCGCATACACATGTTCAAACACCACATTTGAAGACAGAATAATCCGCTCGGGATATAAAACAAATGAACTTACCGCAGAAGACTATCTGTACGCTTCGTTTGAAACAAGATGGAACATGGCGGGCTTTTTACTGCCGCCGGCATTCAGCGTCAGACTGCAGCCTTTTGTATTTATCGACGCCGCACTCGTCGACAGGACAGAGCGGGATGCATTCGGCGGCGGACTGCGCGTGCTGTTCGATAATCCCGTCTTCGCTTATTTTACGTTCTGCTGCGGTGTAAACCATGAAGGTGCAGGAAGATTCTGCTTTACAGCGACGAAAGGTTTCTAAGCGTGAATATTTATAGAATGTACATTCGTGTACTGTAGTGCATCACTGATGCTGAGTTTTACAGGAGGATCTATGAGAAAAACTGCATGTCTTTTTTTGATGGGAATACTTTCCGCAGCTGTCTTTGCGCAGTCACAGGAACAGATTATTCAGAATGGAATTCACTATCACAATCTGGCAAAAACAGAAAGCGACGGGTATGCGGAAAAGTGCAAAGACACATTACTGCCGTACATCGAAACAAACATGACTGCGCGCGCGTATTACGGAAGCGCAGTCACCATGCAGGCGGAATACTGTTCGGCATCAAATCCCATTCATGCCCTTGACCTGCTGCGCGAAGGTTCTTCATATATCGACGACGCGGTAAAAAGGGACAATTCAAATCCCGGGCTGCATATTCTGCGTCTGGTAAACGGGATCCAGGTAAGTGAATCTTCTCCTTTCAAACGATACGCGGTTCTAAAGGACGATGCCGCATGGCTTTCAAAAAAAGAAAATCTGGCAGGCCTGGACAACGATACACTGGCATTAGTGTATCTGTACAGAGGGCTGTATAAAATAGAAGAAAGCGACATAGATTCTGCGCTCGATTTATTCGATCAGGCAGCTGCAGTTTCCCCCGGATCCGATTCTGCAGAAGAAGCACAAAAACAGACAGCGAGGTATGAAGAATGATCATTGAAGCATTAGCATTAGGTCTTTCGACAGGAACGTACTGCTCCATGTACTGTGGACCGGTACTGCTCCCCTTTTTATGCGGAACGGAGAAACCCGGCTACAGACGGAATGCGGGCCTTACCGGAACGTTCCTTGCTGCACGGCTTGCAATGTATTTTATACTGGGCGCAGTGTTCGGGGCTATGGGACTTTTAGTGAATACCTTTTTTGATCCGGTTTTCGTACGGCGGCTTTCAACGTACGCGTATCTGTTATGCGGAGCAGCACTGCTGTGTAATTCATTCGGCGTCAATTTTCCCTGGAACTGCGGGAACAGCAGCAGCTGCAGATATCCGAAATTCAGACATATCGGGAACGACTGGGTTACTGCAGCGCTTGCAGGACTTGCCGTGGGAATGCATCTCTGTCCGCCGCTCTGGACGGCCATTACACGTTCGGTCTTCGGCGGTAACGGGATGACGGGATTCTTCTATCTGGTATTCTTCTATGCCGGAACCCTTCCCTTCTTTTTACCCCTGCTCGGAATTCCTTTTTTTACAAAACGGATTACCGTTTTAAAACGGATTGCCAGAATCGCCCAGCTGCTCACAGGCGCATATTTTGTTATTTTCACCGGCCTCATACCGCTGTTTTTCAACTGATGAGGATTTTTTATTCAAGGAGTTTATGATGGCTGTATTTGTTTCAACAGTGTTAAGTCTGCTCATGGCAGC
>JALNVF010000018.1 GCA_023231445.1 Treponema sp.
CCGTTTGTACTGGGAACAGGAGGAATGTCGCATCTGTTTGAAAAAACTCCGCTGTTTGACCGCATCGTCCCGAGTCTGGTACTTGACGGACTCAGAACTGCGCTTGAATTGAACAGATAAAAAAGGCTGCTTTTATCTGTTCTCAGTACACGTATCTTCCCTGTTTACTGATAATGATCATTATTATCAGCGGGCAGTACCTGTCCCAGTTAGCGGGTAGTACCCGTCTTAGTCAGCGGGTAGTATACTTCTTAATTAGTGGGTAGGTACCTTCCCAGCCGGCGGGTAATGCATATACCGTACTGTATTCAGGTACGATTACGGGAACAGTACGGGGACGACCGTGTACGGTTTACGCCCGTGACTGCGGCAGTATACGGATGACACCAGCGGCACAGTGCAGCAGCGAAAGCTGCTGCAAAGCCGGCAGATCACTGTACTGATGCCGCACACGGCAGCTGAAGGAAACTGCCGGAATTTTCTGATTAACTTTCCCGACAGTTACCTTCCCATATACCGCTTTTTCCAGTTACTTCTTCTGTCCCATTTCGATTGCACCAGTGTCGATACCGTAACCGATTATAGGATTGGCTGTATTGTTGCCGTGCAGAATCGTTGCATTGCACACATTGAGCGTAGTATTGTTTACCGGACTTCCCGGGGATGTATCGCCTGTAGTCCAGCTGCTGCCAGATATAAATGCCTGAGCTACACCGACAGACGTTTTGTACAAACCTATATTTATCTGATCGTCAGTCGGGATATTCTTCGTTGGAACAATTGTCGTCTCCCATTTGCCGGTATAAAAATCACTGCTGTCTGCACCAGACGGTACTGCTGTACTCGTCCAGTCCGGACAGTAGGCCATTTTAGCCGCAAGCGGTGTGCCCAGATACGAATTCAGCTGGTAACCGATATACGGCATCCAGACTCCATTCACTTTTGCGACATCAATCGTACACTTTGCACCGACTGAACCAAATGCATCGACAGTCACCACCTGCGGAGCATTGGTTGTATCGTAACTTGAAAGATATGCATACTTCAAATTACTGCCCTTTATGTTGTCATAATACGCAAAATGGATTCCACCGTCACCGTCAACAGCAGTCTTTACGTTAATACCTCCGTTAGAATCGATTACGCGGGTTGTCCACGTATTACCGGAGGCAGGAGCGGTGTTGTACGCCATACACAACTTCATGTGCACAGAATCATACCATGAGACAACTGCAACAGGAGAAGCCGTGTCTTTACCAACGATTGAAAGAGAAACATATTTTCCTGCTCCGTATGTAGTCTCGCTGGAATATGCCGCTTTTGCGCCGCTTACTCCGCTTGCGGCCACGACCTGAACCGGAATGCCACTGTTAGATGAATAACTGTAATTTAAATATGAATCAGTCACGTTAGAAGGGCGCGTAACTCCGTCGTTTTTAGCTGCTTGAGCATATCCTGTGTATCTTGAATTAACAGCGTCATCCAGACCATACGCATAGGTTTTTCTGTTGGCAAATGAACTCGGCTGCGTATAGGCGTTCGCTGTACTTGTTATATTGTTGTTTGTCTGTCCATCAATATTATCTGTCGTTGCTCCTACTGTCCCCCACCGGAAACGCACCTGTTTAAACGGTTCATCGTAATATGCGATAAATACATATACAGGACTGCTTGTAGTAGGTGCAGTTGAAGAACCTCCACTATATGACGTTTCCATAGACGGAGACTGAATGCGGTCAATATCAGTGGTCCAGCTGTAGTCAGCTATTTCAACAGAAGAAGAATCAAGACGGCTTGCATTCATACTGTTGCAGTAATTCATATTTTGATCCATATCTGAAGAAATTACTGCACTCTCACGACTGAAGAACTGGAAGAATGCGGAAGCGTTTGCCTTCTGCGTATCGGTACACATTGCTGCGCCATATGAATAACCGTAACTGTCGAATGCAAATGTATTCTGACTGAATCCACCGTAGTTCATGCCAACAGGCAGTTGCGAATATGAACTGCCCGAAACTTTTGAATCGGCAGCCCAGTACCACACACCATTGTTATAGCTTGATGAACTGCTGGCATACCCCGGCATATTAAAATACAGAATCGAATTTGCAAACGAGAATCCAGGGATACCGGTTTTCGGGTTAATTTTCATAGTTACATATTGAGCCTTTCCGCTTACCGGTTCTGCGGCATCTTTAAACTGCCAGACATCAAGTACTGCATCATCAGTCAAAAGATTATTATTTACCCCGTTCGGCTGGGCATTGTATGCCGCACCGGAATCATCAGGATCTCCGTCACTGTCATATGCCGGCGCTGTATTACAATCATTAAGGGACGAAACAGTACCTGTCGTTACCACAAGGTTACCGGATGCAGAAGACGAAGTTATGTTTGTTTCCAGCTTGCTATCAAGAGCACTCAAGGCAGTACCGTTTACCGTTACGGTACTCCCAGAAATAATATTGAACCCGTTTATCGTTATGCCTTCACCCTCGCGTACCGGATAATGCCCCTGTGACGTGCGTGCATATACCGACGGTGCACTGCCGTAGTAACTTGAAAGATCAGTCGTTACTGACGTAATATACGGAACAACGTCCACCTGGTACGTTTTCGATACCGAATGATACGCTGCATCATCTGCATATATTGTTATTCTCTTATCAAGCCCTGCCCCGTTGGCTATATTCTGTGTATCAATGTCAAGTTTCCAGTGCACTGTATGACCACTCTGAGTAAGCGAATCAGATACAATCCTGAAAGTCCAGCCGTCTGAATCTATCACCCCACCGGCAGTTTTACTTGAAGAGCCGCTTGCTAATAACCAGTCCCCTTTTGTATAATATGTAACATCACTTGCAAATGCTGTAATACTTGCAGCCGTATATGTACTGCCGCTCTTCGTGTAGTATGTTGTACTACTGTCATACACATCATCAGACGTAACAGCTGTATAATAATCCGTCTCAGGTGTATATGTTGCAAGCAGTGTCTTTTTTCCCGCATCAACGCCGTTTATTTTTATGCCGTCAAATGACGCATACAGTTTTGAAAGCCGCGTTTCATCATACGCAGTACCTTCTATGCGGATCTTCCCGGATACCTTCGGGTCTAAATCATATTCCCCATCTGTGGCGTTACTGGTAAAGACAGCAGTTCCGCTCGTATTCTTAACCGTCGCCAAATGTGCCGGCAGTTCTATATGACCGTTATCAGTACTGCCTCCGTATAAACTGTTCCTGCTGCTGCTGTTCCAGTAGAACGGCGTTATAGAAGCAGTCGGATTGTCGCTGTCGGTTACATCAACATCAAGATACACATTAACCCAGCAGCTCTGCGTATCACTACCGGCGGTACATTCTTCCGTGCTGTCCCAGAATGTTAATCCCATATATTTTCCGGTTCCGTCACTTCCGCTGGTAAATACAGAGTCCGGTACAAGCAGTCCTGATTCTGAAGTAAAATTCGTCGCAGTTGAGTAACCTTCAAAAGTTGTCTGCTGCGCAAGTTTTACTGCATTTGTACCGACAGTCGTGCCTACCGTGCCGGTTGCGGCCTGTGTCAGCGTTGCATATTTACTGAATACACAGTAAATATCCCCGTTACCACCGACAAATTCAGGAATCACTGCCAGACCGTTTTTGACTATAAATTTTTTCCCATATCCGTACACACTCTTTGACGTATCTATCGTACCGTTTGCAACGGCCGTTTCACCGTTATCATCTGTTTCTGCAATTGAAGAATCACTTTTTACAGAATATGTATTAAATTCGGTTTTGTTTATAGCATTGTCACCGTTTAAATCGGTACCAAGATACAGTACGGCAAGCCGCGGCGGATTTGATTCTATTTTTGTACTTACAGTTGTAGTACTGATATTTCCGGCTTCATCAAACGCTATAACGACGAGCGTTACAGGACCGTCAGGCATATTGTCTGCAAATATTGACGGCTTGCATGTCCATGTTGTAGTAGTCTGGGAAATAATTTCGGGCATACCGTCTCCGTCATCGCCGGATATAGTAAATACATGATTTGTTTTACTGGTCACTTCTTCAGTACCGGTATTATCAACTACCTGACAGTAGGGGAAAAATGCGGTTGTATATGAACTATATGTCCCCTCGATAACAGGACTGAATGTCACGGTATCTGTAGATAATGCAGTAATAGTACGGTACATACCCCCGATATAAATAAGCCCTCCGTCCCGGACATGCGCATTGTCAGATATATCATCCTGTTCATACGTCGAAGCAGTTACCGTACCTCCTGTATACGTCTTTCCGTACAGGGTCGTAGACGCAATGGCCTCACTGTCCATATCTGAAAGATTAACTCTGCTGTGAGCAAGAGAATTATCAGCAGTATAAGCAGTAGAGGTATCATATGCTTCATTGTGCGTAATCATAGGATCGTAAATACGACCGTTAGTCGTATCACCGGGATTGCGTACAAAATAGAACAGCATCTTTTCAAACCCGGAACCTGCATCCGTAATTGCATCACTGAATGTATAACAGTAGTTGCTGTTCTGAATTACGTTTGCCGTTGAAACAGCTGCACTGTTATGCTGCGGCGTTCCGATTGTCGGTGCGGTATTGTCTATATTCAGATAGTAGAGCCCCTGAGAAGCCGCCGAACCGTCACTTATATTCACTTTAAATTTCACCGATGAGGCATCTGTCGGAACCGGAATGTAATAAATATAGCCATATACACTGTCACTGCTCCAGGAGCCTGTTGTTTTCTTTACAGTCGTAGAAGATGAACTGCTTCCGTCATAAACCAGTGTATAGTCGGCGTTGTCTGCAGAACTGTAAATTGTAGTTTCCTTGTCGTCAACGGTATTGTTGTCTTCTGCTGATACGGCTAAGTACCACTGATTCTCCGAAGTGTTCTGTATATACCGGTATGCTTCATAGGTGTCGCTCCCCGTCTCGCCAGTAATTGAATCCAGATGTGCCAGATACAGATTATGGTTTCCCAGTACCGGAGCATTTGTATCTATTATAATTTTGACCGCAGTGCTCCAGACGCTTATCTTGTTGTTGTTGTCAACGGAACATGCACGGACATAGATAGTCCTGGTCGTCCCGCTTGAGGCATCAAGCTCGCCGTATTTATTTATGGTTTCATACCAGCTTGTCGTATCAGAAGCCTTTATACCCCACCAGTCACTTTCAACACCGGTAGGACAACTAGATGCATCATAACGATTCGGCACACTGCCTAAATCGTCCAAAACGCTGACTGTATAAACAGTACTTCCGTTATAAGTAAGCGCCGCTAGTGCACCTTTGTCGTCGTTTCCGGTGCCGTTCTCAAATTTTCCGTCGCCGTCGTAATCTATCTGCAGATAGACAGACTTTACACTCACGTTGTCTTCTGCTTTTCCGCTGATTCTGATGCCCACTCCCATAATGGCTCCTGTTTCAGGATACTGCACTTCGCAGGTAGGTCTGTCGGCGTCAGGATTGTGAAGAATCGAATAATTCCGGTAAACAAGCACGTTACCGGTTGAATCTTCTACCCGGTAATACACAGGAAGTCTGAAAACGGTTGAATTATCGTAGGTCGCAAGAAAAGAATCTACTGCCAGATAATAACTGCTCGTGTCATATGTTTTTATAGTTGCTTCAGGAATGACTGCTTCAAAAGAAACACCGGAGCTGAAAATATTTGTACTCCAGCTGCTGCTCTCACCTGCCAGCGTATCATCATCCTCATCACGCTGGGTTGCAGTCGGTATCATCCACTGGACTTTGCTTACAGACGAACCGCCTGTATCGCTGACCGTTCCCTTCAGCGTAATACCCGAAGTTACAGACGATGCCGTGCTGTCGGAAGCATTTGTAGGAGACGTCGGAGTAACAGAAGGTGCTGTATTGTCAACTGCAAATGAATATGTCTGCACCGTTTTAAATCCGGTAACGTCGTAAACTGTAACAGAACCTTTTGCAAGACCGGTAGCATATTTTGAAATATCTATTGCAGCAGACGTCCAGACAGTATTGCTGATTGAATACGTACCACCGCTGAGTGTCGTATAAGCTGTATCATCAGAATCTTTTATCTGAACAGCAGTACTAGCTGCAATACCGCATGCATCAGAGGAGGTTATCTGCAGTTGAATATATTTATTTGAACCGCCTGTTATTTTTGTCGTATCACAATCGCTGTATGAAGCGGAGGAAAGCGTGCTGGCCGTACCGCAGCGGATTTTTATCGAATCTATAGACGGAGGTTCGCTGTCTGCCGTATACGTTATTGCTTCAGTATTATCTGCATTCGCAGCTGCATCCTCGTACAGAATGTACGGCATATAAAGCGTATCTGCGGTGCCGCTCACTGCATACGCAGTCCAGAACTCCGTTCCGGCTGTATCTTTTACATACAGATACACCGTGTTTGTTCCGTCACCTCCCGACGGAGTATAACTCCATGTTCCGTCAGATTCCAGGCTGAGTGTGCCCGACTGCTTATACTTAAGCCAGTCAGTGGAACTGGTAATTGAAGTTGGCGAAACTTTAAATGTACTGATTCCGTCGTCATCTATTATAGTTCCGCGGATCTCTGTCGTATACTTTATGGTGCTGCCGCTTCCTGTAAGGTTGCTTATCTTTATGACAGGGCGGTCGGCGTTCTGGTTAACTGTCACAGAGGTCGTTGTAGAGTCAGTATTGCCTGCATCGTCTTCAGCGCTCAGCTTAAAATAAAGCGTGCCGCTGGTTGTTGTAGAATCGGGATAATAGTTCGTAGTATCAAAACTGCTTATTGCCCACGTATTGTCTGATCCGATTGAAAGCGTATTGCTTGACGCTGATGAAGAATATGAAGCTATTTTCGTATAAGCAGAGTCGTCTTTTGAAACAGCTAATGTTGCAAAGTCAAGCCCCTTATTGTCTGATGCAGTTCCACTTAAACTGATTTTTTTATTAACGGTAGAACTTGCAGTCGGAGAGCTTATTTTTACGACAGGAGCAGTCGTATCAAGATCAATCGAAAACAGTCCAAAGCTTGCGGTATTGCCTGCCGTATCTGTAAGTTTTACGGTAACCGTTCCGCTTACGGTCAAATCTGCCGCCGGGATGGTAACAGAATATTCTCCCGAAGTCCCAGTTGCTGTCACTGCACCAGATACGGCTGTACTGCCTATCTTTGACAAAGCGGCCGAGTAAATGCCGCTCGGGTTTGTCCCGCTGCTGTCGGCTGCAGTAAACGTAAATGTTATATTCGATTTGCCGTTAGTAAGCTTCGTTGAAACGCCGGAAACGCCGTCAACTGTCCCAAGTGTACAGGTATCAGGTGCGGTCGTATCAACATTTGCAGTAATTGTCACAGCTTCTGTTCTATTGCCTGCAGCATCTACTGCACGTACATATACAGTATTTGTTCCCTCTTTTGCAGTAATAGTGAAATTTCCGTTTCCTGTATCGATATAATTTGCATCAATACTTTCAGTACCTTCTGTAGGATTATATTGCAGTTTGGCGACTCCGCTTGTTTCATCGGCAGCCAGTGCGTCAATAATAATGCTTGTTGTACGGTAATACCATCCTGTATAACCACCGACAATTGATGTTGTAAAATACGGTGTTCTATTTTCATATCCGTTTGTCTTCCATGTAGGTTTTGTTGCGTCCGCGACAACTGTACGGGTAAGTGTCGTTGTTTTTCCTGCGGCGTCCCGTGCAGTAATCGTATATACATGTGTACCATCAACTACGTCTCCGGTAGTACCAGTCGGTATAAGTGAACAAGACCATTTACCGTCGCTGACGGTCGGGTAATAAGTTCCTGCAGTTGTACTGTCCACTGTATCTACAACAGTGAGCGGATAGACAGAATTTGACTCATCCTTAGTCGCAAGTGCATTTGTATCACTCGCCGTTCCGTAAAGCGTAAACTTTGCGTTTGTAGTTTTTCCGCTTACACCGATTCCGTATCCGGTAGTCTCATCATATGCTTCCGTGAGCGAAGGATTTGACTTGTCATAATAAAATGATATTGTTTCTTCTGTCGTATGAGAAAGTACATCGGTCGCTTTTACGTAAAGATTAAGAGTTCCCTCTTTTGCACCAGTTGCAATACTCTTGCTCCAGCTTTCCCCTGTAAGAGTTACTGTCCCTTTAATCTGTTTAGATTCGTCTGTACTGCCGTCAGTTGTAACAATTGTTGAATTATCAGATTTCCTAAGTTCATAATATACAGACTTTACACCTGCACCGGTGTCAGATGCCGTTCCTTTTATCGTTTTCGAATCAGATTCAACACTTTCATCAGCAGCAGGAGATGTGACATCAAGGACCGGACCCGTTGTATCCACCCGGACATTTACCGTCTTTGCCGTCGTGTTGCCCGCCTCGTCTGTTATCGTAAGTGTATACACATACAGACCGTCATCGGTATGGTTGGTAGCCGCAGTCTGGCTGTATGACCATGATCCCGAAGCTGTTGGTGATGTTACTCCCGAAACTTCTGTTCCGTCTTTCGTTATTGAAAGCTCTGCACTGCTGAAGTTCGTCTCGGTAATAACACCGCCGAGCGTGAAGCCGTCCTTTGTGATATACGTCGTCCCTGCAGTAAGTGTTTTCGTTCCGTTTGCTCCGGCCGTATCATACAGATTGACATTCGAAGTGAGCGTCGTCGAAGGTGCGGTTGTATCTATGTTGTACGTTTTTTTCAGTTGTGTCGCACTGTTGCCTGCATTGTCTTCTGCCGTGAATATTACGCTGTAATGGCCGTCTGCCGCGAACGTATAATTCTTGTTGTAATCATAATAATAGCCCGAGCTGGAATATTCGCCTTTAAGCATGTCTGCTGCCGTTCCACTTTCTACTGCATACTGTACATCTTTGATGCCGCTTGAATAGGTTGTGCCGGCTGTTCCGGTATCAGCCACATGTACCTTAAGTGTCGGTGTCAATGTCGTGAACCAAGTGCTGTCCGTAACACTGCTTGTAAGCACAGGCTCTGCAGAATCTATGATTGTCGAAAATGTCTGGGTCGTTGTTAATCCCGCTTCGTCCATTGCCGTCAGCGTAATGTTCCATGCACCTGCCTCAGGTATAGTAAATTTCCATGCCGCTGCATTATTTACGCCGGGCGTCGGCGTTGTGTTCATTGTTATACTTCCACTCGACGGTGTCACCGTAAATGTGTTGAGGTTCAAATCCGTCACAGTACCTTCCACGACCACTCCGGACGTCGTATAATACGACTCAAGTCCTGTTGCATCAGTACCGTTTACTTTTGTCACTGCTACAACCGGCTTTATTGTATCAATGTGTGCCGTGATTGTCGTACTGCCTGATACTGTCGTGTTTCCCGCCGCATCAGTCGCCTGCAGATAGATTGTATTCGTACCTTCAGCACAGGTTACTGTCGCCGTCCATGCACTTGAACCTTTCGTCATTGACGTCCACGTACTGTTGTCCGTTGAATAGCTTACCGTTGATACTCCGCTCACGTTGTCCGTTGCTGTAGCGGTTACTCCGATCGACTCCGTATTATACCAGTCGGTTGAGTCCACAGTAAATGATTTTGTCGTCGTAATTTCTGCACCGCTCAGTACTGGAGGTGTCATATCTACTTTCACCGTACGGTACAGCGTCGTCGTCTTGTCCGCCGCATCCGTCGCTACTATAGTAAACATGTATGTTCCGTCACCTGCTATATCTTTTCCGGAACCTACGGTAAACGTCCGGCTCCAGTTTGCTGAAGAAGGCTCACTTGCTATTGCACTGAAAGCCGCAGCAGCCACCGTGACTGTACTGTCTTCTGCTGATCCTTTCCATGTTGTGCTTCCTGTCGTAATTTCCAGTTTGCTGATACTGTTCGTATCCCATACCTTGCCTGTCAGCGTGAAACTGCCGTTTGTCGTAAGTCCTGCTACCGTTATTCCGGTCTCAGAAAGATCAGGAGCCGATTTATCAAAATAGAACATTACCGGATCTTTATCAGTAGTCGTTTCATTGCCGAGAATATCCGTAGCTGTCATATACAGATAGACTGTTCCTTCTGTTGATCCAAGCGATGCATCTGCAAAGCTCCAGCTTTCTCCACTCTGATCCGTATTGCCCGATGCAAGAACAGTTCCCGCCTTATTTTTTATGGAATATGCTATATTCTTATTGCCTGCACCTGCGTCTGCAAAAGTACCGCGAAGGGTTTTTGTTCCGCTGTCAACCGACTCATCCGCAGAAGGTGCCGTAACTGTTATGACCGGGCCCGTTGTATCCACACGGACGCTCACTGTCTCTGAGGTTTTGTTGCCAGCCTTGTCTGTTATCGTAAGCGTATACACATACAGACCGTCATCGGAATGGTCGGTAGCCGCAGTCTGGCTGTATGTCCATGGTCCCGAAGCTGTTGGTGATGTTACTCCCGAAACTTTTGTTCCGTCTTTCATTATTGAAAGCACTGCACTGCTGAAGTTCGTCTCGGTTATTGTTCCGCCGAGCGTAAAGCCGTTCTTTGTGATATACGTCGTCCCCGCAGTAAGTGTTTCCGTTCCGTTCGCCCCGGTCGTATCATACAGCGCTGCATCCGAAGTGAGCGTCGTCGAAGGTGCGGTTCCGTCGACATATACGGTCAGCGCAGGGGTACTTGTTGTATTCCCTGCTGCGTCCGCTGCCGTAAACGTTACCGTATATGTCCCTTCTGTCAGGCTACTCATATCTATTGCCGCGCTCCAGGAGCCACCTGAAATTGATGCGGTTCCCGATGCTGCCGTCTCATTACTGCTGTTTACAGCTTTGTATGTTACCGTTGAAAGTCCGCTTCCCCCTGTGTCACTGACCGTTCCCGTGAATGTATGTGACGTCTTCTGCAGATACGCAGTATCTGCGGTAGATACAGAAGTCTTGTCCAGTGTCTTTAAATAGATACTTGGAGGAGTAATGTCGACGGAATAGGCTATTGCATATGTTGAACTCTGTCCGTATGCGTCTGTCGCTGTATAAATCACTTTGTACTGCCCGCTCGCTGCCGGAAGCGTTATGGTATCCGTCCATGCCGCACCTGACGCAGGCGCTGCACCTGCTGCAAGTGTCGGGGTTGATGAAGCCCCCGATGCACTTGATGAATCGGAATACATGACATGGGCTGCACTGAGTGTCACCGTCCCGCTCCCGTCCGTTACAGTTCCGCTTACCGCCAGCGTTCCTGAGTAATAGCTTGTCAGGCTTGAAGCCGGCGTTACTCCGCTGAATGTCGGGGCTCCGTTGTCAACTGCCACTACAAAATAACTTGTTGTTTTCGTCCCGAATACAGTTTCGTTCTTGCTGTCGACTACTGTTATTTTGATATAATAAAGTCCCTGTGGCAGCCCACTGAATGATGCACCTGAAAGAGAATACGATGTTGAACCTCCGACTACTGTATTATTAAGGATCGTATTGCTGTATTCTCCGCCCGAAGTTGTATCATACGCTATTGTAACCGAAGCTATTCCGTCGTCGTCTGTTATCGTTCCGAGCAGGCTGCTGTTACTTGTCGTTCCGAATATATTCGTTATCGATGCACCGCTCGTATATGCACTTTTTATGGCTTCTGCTGCCGTTATTGCCGTAGTTGCATTGCTCAGTGTTATTTTCGGAGCATCGGTTGTCTGGTCTATCGCATATGATACTGACCGGCTGCCTGTATTTCCTGCTGTATCCGTCGCTGTAAGTGTAAGTGTGAGCGTTCCACTGTATTGTGTCGTATCAACCGCCTGCGAGAATGAATATGCTGTTCCGGTATATACTGTTACCGGACTTGTATGGCTTCCTGTATCTGCTGCCGTCAGTACGACACTGCTCAGATTTGTATCCGATGCATTCCCGCTCACCGTTATCGTTCCGTTCACGCAGACAACGCTGTCTAAAGTACGAACTGCTGTCGGTGTAACCGACATTATATTCGCCGTTGGTAAAGTCCTGTCAACTGTTACCGTCAAAGTGTCCGAAACCGATTCATTTCCTGCCGCATCCACCGCATGTACATAATACGTATATGTTCCGTCTGACGAAAAACTTAACACAGGAATATACAGCGTTTCCGGTGTCCATGAATCCGTCGTCGCCGTCGTTACTGCCGAGACTGCTGGACTGCCTGAACTGCTTGAGGATGAAGTTGAAACGTACAGCTTTACTGTGCCGCTCCCTCTGTCCTGCGCCGTTGCATTGACAAGCAGTCCGCTGCCTGCTTCAAGAGCAGTATACTCATCAGCTGAAATAAGTGTATCAGCTGCCGAAACTCCGGAAAGCTCTGGTGCCGTTCCATCAAGATATACTGTCAGTACAGAGGTACTTGCTGTATTGTCTGCCGCATCGGCTGCAGTAAACGTTATCGCATATGTTCCCTCGGGCAGGCTGCTCATATCTATTGTTGCACTCCATGTACCATTCGAAATTGATGCGGTACCAGAGGCTACGGTCACATTACTGCTGTTTACTACTTTATATGTAACCGTTGAAAGTCCGCTTCCCCCTGTGTCACTGACCGTTCCCGTGAATGTATGAGATGTCTGCTGAAGATTTTTATTTACAGCTGATATATCATTCTTATCAAGTTTTAATAAAGCGATACTTGGAGGAGTAATGTCTACGGAATAAGCTATCGCATATGTTGCACTCTGTCCGTATGCGTCTGTCGCTGTATAAATCACTTTGTACTGCCCGCTCGCTGCCGGAAGCGTTACGGTATCCGTCCATGCCGCACCTGACGCAGGCGCTGCACCTGCTGCAAGTGCCGGGGTTGATGAAGCCCCCGATGCACTTGATGAATCAGAATACATGACATTGGCTGCACTGAGCGTTACCGTACCGCTCCCGTCCGTTACAGTTCCGCTTACCGCCATCTTTCCTGAGTAATAGCTTGTCAGGCTTGAAGCCGGCGTTACTCCGCTGAATACCGGAGCTCCTGCATCTACCGCAAGCACAAATCCCTTACTTATACTGTTATATTTTGTTTCTCCCTTCGTATCGGTGACAGTAATAAGTATATCGTACTGTTTTTCCGCAGCTGGCAGCGTATAACTCAGGGAATACGTTGTTGAACTTCCACCTGAAAGTACCTGCGCTGTCGTATAACTTCCAACCGAACCGCAGTCGCGGTACCCCACTGTTACAGCCGCAACTCCGTCGTCGTCGCTGATGGTTCCCAGAAGTTTGTTGTTGCTCGTTGTTCCGAACAGGTTTGTTCCCGATGTTATCCCCCCTGCTTCCTTCACGGATATGTCTGCATTGCTCATCGTTATGACCGGTGCGTCGGTCGTCTGATCGACAATATATGATGCTTTTGTACTGCCCGTGTTCCCGACTGCATCGGTCGCGCTCAGGATCAGCGTCAGCGTCCCGCTGAACGGTGTCGTATCGACCGCCTGTGAGAATGAATAAACGGTCCCCAGGTCTATCGCATCCGACTTTCCGTTTGTATCACTCACCGTCAGTACGACGCTGCTCAGGTTCGATTCCGTCACCGTCCCACTCACCGTAATCGTTCCGTTCACACACACCGCATTGTCAGCCGTGCGTAACACGGTCGGTGTCACCGTAGAAATAACTGCAGCCGGTGTCTTGTCGTCCAGATAGAAGTATCCGGTTGCACTCCCCGTATCGTTCTCCGCATCTTCTGCCGTAACCGACAGGGTATACCGGGATTTATCCGATACGGTGGAAGCTGTTCCTATATCAGTTACCGTTATGGTATAGTAATAGTAATATCCGTTATTTCCCGTGTATGATTCCGTACAGGTAAGCGACGGTGAACCGGAAATGCTCACCGTAAGCGGAGTATCGGCATCCAGGGAAAGGCCGTCGGTTGCTACTTTTACCGGAATAACCGTATTTTTTATTGTCGACGCACTGTAATAGACGTCGCTTGTCCCGAAGAACGCATTTCCGCTCTGGTCTTCAAATTCCACCACTGGATCCGCGTAAATATTCTGAAGCATGAACCCGTATCCGTCTTCATTCGACGGGTACAGATCGTTCCCGTTGCGGTCCTCTCCGCTTACTTCTATCGTATAATAATCATTTGATACAAGCGTATATTTCGTGGCATCAAGCGAAAACGTATAGTCTGCCGAAAGCGCGTCGTCATCTGTCCAGCCGCCTGCCGCAAGCACTGTCTGGGATGTGTTTTTCGTTGTATCTTCCAGTACTATGGAAACAGACGACGGCTTTATATAGTACTTGTCAAGCCCCGCTGAAAGCGAAACGGTAAATGAGGAGCCGGTCGTACTGGAACGGTAGCCCGTCTCCGCATCGGCATATGTATTGGCGGTTCCGATTTCATAGCCGCTGACTGAATAATGAGGATCGTTGCTCGGATTGATGCTGATCTTTGAAGATGCAGCTGCCGTTATGGCTGTACTTGAAGCTGAATTGCCTGCAGCAGAAAGTATTTCCTTTATTGCCGTTATCTGTGCAGCGGTATAGTCAGAGGATGTCCCGTTAAGTATGTTCTTGAGTTTCAGCGCCGTAAGGCTGTACGTACTTTCCGACATAAGCTTGTCATAGAAATTTTCCGTATTGTTTATGTAATAAACGGTTGTCGCGTTTCCCGTTCCGCTTCCGCTGTCGCCCGGTGTTGTGTATGTCTTTGCATTATCAGTCAGAATAATGCCGCAGTAATAGGTCTTCGTCTGCACCGTATCTATATCAGCACCGCTGTCCGATCCGTCGTTGTATATCTTAAGGTAGTTCGTGCGGAGTGCAAGTTTACCCGTATCTGTTCCGGCTTCAGCTGCCGTGTAATATTTTGCCACTACCAGCGGATTATCGCTCGACATCTGGCTGAAATCCGTTACGTCAAGGAATATTCCCGCTGCTGACAGCGTTCCCGTTGCCGTATTGTACGGATACAGCGTCATTGCAAGAGAGGATACCGTATTGTCGTCAGCTATATCTCCGGCAAGTTTGACCGTACGGCCGTACGTGCTCGCTTCGTCCGTCCCCGTCTTGAGCGGTGAACTCAGAATAAGGACAGGCGGTGTATTGTCTATAATAACCGACCGTGCCGTACCCCCCGACGTATGTCCCGACGAGTCAGATGCGGTAACCGTTATTTCATATTTCCCGTCAGGGAACTGCCATCCGTTATATGCTGTATTCGACGAATCATACGTGTTCAGCGGCAGTTTCCAGCTTGTACCGCCGCTTATTTCCCCTGAAGAAATGGTGTACGGAGTCGACGCACTTGTCGTTATATTCCGCACATTCACCGCAATAGACGAGACGCCCTGGTCATCATCGCACGTTCCCGCTAGTGTAAATGTTCCCTTTATGACCGAGGATGCAGGAGGATATGTTACCTGCAGCGTAGGTGCCTCCGTATCTACTGCCGCTCCCAGCCCTACCTGGCAGGATACAAGTGGTATAAGTGCTGCTGAAAACAGAACCGGCAGAAAATATTTGGTGTAGACGTGTACTGACATCGACAACCTCCTCATATGCATCATTTTTAATTTTTATTCACACAGAGATGTATTAATACTTTTGTCGTTATTATAGTCCTTATATGTCATTTATGTCTAATAAATCAATATTTTAGTGAATATTATTTTATTTATAGCAATTCATCACGCATAAACTTACATTTCCTGCTCCGTACACACGTCTACTGTACTATTCAGGGAGTTGCACCTGAAAATCATAAGTGCTATTTTTCCAATCATAGGATATACTGACTGTATGAATACTGATGTTAATTCAAGTATGTCCCTTCTTTCCCGCATCCATTCCGATACGGCCGACTTCCTTACACGACGGCTCGCCGAGAACGGACTGCCGCATTTTGCTTCTTCTCATGGTTTTATTCTTTTCCAGCTTTCGCTGCAGGATTATCTTCCAATGAAAGAACTGGCACAGCGTATCAACCGGGACAAATCTACGACAACCGTACTGGTACGCAAACTTGAGCAGGAAGGATTTGTAAAAAGTAAAGCAAGTTCAGAAGACGCGCGAAGCAAGCTTATTTCTCTTACCGCAAAGGGACGTAAATATAATGAAATTACTGCAGAGCTTTCAGATGAACTGCTCAAGACATTCTACAAAGGATTCTCCGGAGAAGAAAAGGAACAGGTTTGCAATTTTCTCAGGCGTATCGCCGGCAACTTCGAAAAATAGCGTATTACTATTGACTCTTGTTTTATATAAAACTATATTTATGCTGTCATGACAAGGATAGTTTTATGAAAAGAATCATTCGTATAATTACAGCTGTATGTATGTCTCTCGCTGCCATTTCATGCAGCGGAAAAAAACCGCAGCAGCTTTCCATTGCGGTTTTCATTCCGGGCATTATTGCAGACAGTCCGATTTATGCAATGCTTGCAGACGGAGCAAAAGAAGCAGTAAACGCTTATAACAATGGTAAACCGGAGGTCTCTCAGGCAGGGCTGAACATTCTTGAAGCCGGTACAAATCAGGCTGAATGGTCATCAAAACTTACAGCCCTCGCCGCAGAACATAAATACAGCGTCATAATTTCATCAAATCCGTCCCTGCCGGAACTGGTAGGACCTCTTACGCAGCAGTTTCCCTCACAGAAATTTATTCTGCTTGATGCATACAAAACGGGCAACAACAATATAGCTACTGTCCGCTACAATCAGCATGAGCAGTCGTATCTGACCGGTTATATGGCAGGGCTTATGTCAAAGTCTCATAAAATAGGCCTGATTACGGCACAGGAGTATCCGGTTATGAACGACGTTATTCTTCCTGGCTATAAGGAAGGCGCTCTGGCTGCACAGGCAGGAACAACGGTAGATTTCCGCATTGTCGGTAACTGGTACGATGCATCAAAAGGCTCGGAACTGGCAAACGCGATGTATAAATCGGATGTTGACGTCATACTCCCCATCTGCGGAGGGGCTGCTCAGGGTGTCATCAATGCAGCAAAAGAAAACAGCCGGTATCTGGTTTTATTTGATAATGTATCGTTCGATAAAGCACCCGACAATATCATCTCATGTACAACTCTGGATCAAAAAAAGATGGCAGCTGAAATTACCGCCGCATATCTTACAGGAAAGACTGAATGGGGAACTGCAAAAACAGTCGGTGTGGCAGACGGGTACGTAAAATTTGAACAGGATGCACCAGAGCGCAAAAATCCGGCTGTCACTGATGACATGCGTACAAAAATGAAAGAACTTGTAGAAAATATCCGGACCGGAAAACTGGTACTGCCGCAGAATTAATTCTATGGATATAGCACTCTCCCATGTTTCAAAAAGGTATCTGCATAAAGTTGTTCTCGAAAATCTTTCGGTCGCATTTAAAGGCGGCATGATACATGCACTGCTCGGTGAAAACGGCGCAGGAAAATCTACAACGGCTGCAATACTCAGCGGAGGACTTCAATATGACGAGGGCAGCATACTGATTAACGGAAATGTCGTGCACTTTGAAACTCCCCGAGACGCTGTACGGGCTGGTATTGTCTGCGTTCAACAGCGGCCGCTTCTCGCCGGCAGTATCAGTGTCATCGAAAATATTCTTCTCGGATCAGAATACAGTCAGGCCGGTAAAAAACTGAAACGCAGAGAAATTCTTCAGGAAGCGGAAAAATACCGGCAGAAATGGGCACCACAGCTTGATTTCCGTGCGCGCGTGGCCGGAACCGGCGGAGACGAGCGTTTTTATACGTCTCTTATTGCAGCCCTTATCTGCAGACCGTCCGTACTTATTCTTGACGAACCATCCGCACTTCTCGACTGGGAACAGCGGCGGGCTTTATATGCAAATATACGGGAACTTGCCTGTGACGGCATGAATATAATCGTCATTACGCACATCATGCAGGAAGCAGAACTGTATACCGATACAATAACCGTCCTGCGGAAAGGAAAAGCGGCTGAACAATATGATCACAACAGCATATTTACAGGCACAAACCTGTCTCCTGAAAAGGAAACAGGAAAAGATGCAGGAAGCGAAAAAGGCGGATGTAATAAAACATATTGTTCCCAGTGCGGCAGAAAATGCGCGGTATCCTTTTCCGGCATAACAGTCCGTCCTAAAAAACGTCCCGCAGTTTACGATGTGTCATTCACGGCAGAATGCGGTATAATAACACTTATAAAAGGACTTCAGGAAAGCGGCCTGGGAACACTTGAAAACGTCGTTACCGGTATGGAAACTGCCCGTGCGGAAGGTACATTAACAATTAAAACACCGGCAGCGCATTTTGAGCGTAATTTGAAATTTAAAAAACTTACACCGTACTTTCTCAGATACAAGACAGGTTTGCGTACTGCAATCATTCCATCCGACAGAACTTTTCGTGCATCGCACCCGGATCTTTCAATAGGTCAGCTTCTGTGTGCAATGCATAACGGGATGGTAAACAAAGACTATTCGGACTCTCTTATAAAAAAAGCCGGAGTGACTATACAAAATGAAGAAAAGGCTTCTGCCCTTTCAGGCGGTATGCTGCAGCGCCTTATTCAGGTCAGAGAACTTGATACAGATCCTCTGTACATAATAGCCTGCGAACCACTGCAGGGGCTTGACGCACAGTCTTCCGAGCGTACCGTAAAACAGCTTGTTTCCTTTGCGGAAAAAGGATGCATTGTACTAGTCCTGTCATCATCGGATTTTCCGGATGAATTATGCGGTTCTGTTTACAAACTTACAGGCGGAACAATTACAGGAGGCAGAAAATGAAACAGGCAGTCCGTATGACAGGTGTCTTCCCTCTCGCAGTCGGTTTATTGTTCACCGTAATTCTGCTTGCGGCCAGCTCTGGATCAATTACAGCAGCAACAGACTTTCTTACTGGTTCATTCACGTCACTCTATTATTTCGGTGCAATACTCAATACCGCCGCTTTTTTCATGGCAGCAGGTCTTGGAGACGCGGTTCTTCTCACGACAGGAGAATTTAATCTGGGCGGCGAAGGACAGATTTATGCGGGCGGATTCATGACGGCCGTTGTTCTGTCTGCGACAACGGCACTGCCTCCTGCAGTTTCACTGGTATGCGCATTAGCCGCTGCAACTGTTGTTCCTGCATGTATGACGCTGATTTCCGGTCTGCTGAAACAATTCAAAAATGCAAATATTCTCCTTACTACCTTCCTCGTTTCTGCCGCTGTCATACCGTTCATAGATTCCCTCATTGCAGGACCATTCCGCGGACCGTACGGGAATCTTCTTGCAACACCGTTTATCAGGCAGACAGTACGTTTTCCTCATATTCTGCCCCCTTCTCCGCTGTCAGTCATAGCACTCACGCTGCCGCTGTTCTGTATTTCAGGCGGATATTTTATCTACCGGACAAGGCATGGAAAGATTCTGCAGATAACGGGAATATCCGCCGAATTTGCCGATTACTGCGGATACTCACGTACGAAAATAATGTACGGCACACTTGCAGCAGCAGGAGTACTTCACGGACTGACGGGATTTATTGCAGTCACTGGTACATATTACACATGCCATTCGGGGTTTTATTCAGGGTTGGGCTGGGATGCACTTTCCTGTTCGCTGATTGCCGGATCGAATCCGGTTGCACTTATTCCTTCAAGTCTGATTCTGTCGTGTATTTTTACATCTGCAGACAGAGTTGCACTGAATTATAACTCGGGATTCGATATAAGCGCTCTTATTCAGGGAGTTATGCTTTCCTGCATAGCGATTCAGTACGCAGGAGGTAAAAAAAATGACAGACATCATCTGTAATATACTTTTTTTATCAGCACCTCTCATGATTGCGTCATTTGGTGCATTACTAAGCGAATATGCAGGACGCACCGCAATTTTTATTGACGGTATAATAAATCTGTCAGCTTTTTTGTGCTATGCCTTTACCGTACTGACAAAATCAGCGGTTACAGGATGTATGCTTTCCGTGATCTGCTGCACGATGTTCATTTTTCTGTTTCAGAAAGCAGTTGAATACACGCATGCAAATCCGTTCCTTGCATCTCTTGCACTCAATATTTTTTCCGCTGCACTTGTTTCACTGCTGTCCGTAAAATTGTTCGGAACCCGGGGAGTATTAACCTCTGATTTTTTTGTGTTTCAGGCAAAAACAACACGTATCGTAACTTCAGGAGCCGCTTATTCCATCATCATAATCAGTATCGTTCTGCTGTTTGCAACAAAAAAGGGACTGTATCTGCGCATTACCGGAAGTGACTCCGATGTACTGCGTTCAAGAGGAATAAATGTTTCAGCAGGAATGAGGGCAGCATGGAGTCTTGCGGCTTTTTATGCATCCTGTACCGGATGTATACTGACATTACGTCTTTCATCGTTTGTACCGGACATATCCAGCGGAAGCGGATGGCTTGCGCTTGCAGCCGTATTCCTCGGGAAAAGGTCTTGTACAGGTACCTGTGCTGCAGTTTTGGTCATATGCACCGGTGAATATTTTGCATCCAATCTGCAGAACATATTTCCGAATATTTCCGCACCACTACTTATTTCATTACCGTATATTACGGCACTGACACTTTTGTTTCTGGAACCGGATATTAATAAAGAAGATTAATCTTACTCCGGTTTGTATTCTTCTACTGCATCAGGATCAAATTCAATGTCATCGCTTTTGTTCGATGCCGCAGCTTCTATTTCAGCCCGTATTTCAGGAGACACGATATTCTCTATTTTGATATCTGCGACTTCATGATTTACAATATCATTTACTATGTCTTTCGTTTTAAATTCATCAAGTACATTTTCCAGCTCAGTCATATTCCGGTAACTTTCCGTACTCTGTTCTCCAACGGCAGCCATACGTTTTACAATATCTTCCGTTCCTGTCCTGATTTCTTTTATTCCTGCAACAGCTGCAGAGAACAATTCCGTCATAGCTTTCATTTCATTTGAAATATTCTTCTGTTGTACAGAAAGGTTTCTGCAGTAACCGTTAATTTTATCAGCAGTCACTGCAGTGTCATTAGTTTTTGAAGTAACCTGCTTTGTAGTTTCATTTATTTTACCGATACCGCCCGATATTTCCTTAAGGGAGTTGATCATCTGTTCAGAATGTTCGCTGACTTTTCTGAATGCTTTTGAAGCGGCATTACTTGATTCGTTAGCCGCAGTAGCATTCTGAACTATTTTATTAATCGACTCACTTATTTTTTTTGCATTGTCCCCTGTTGATTCTGCAAGGTTTCTGATTTCTTCAGCAACAACAGAAAAACCTTTTCCTGCCTCGCCTGCATGAGCAGATTCTATAGCAGCATTCATCGATAAAAGGTTTGTCTGCTCTGCAACGGTATTAATAATAGTTACTATATCGCCGATTTCATCAAGCTGAGATGTAATCTCCTCAAGGAGATCATTTGTGGCAGTTATTTTTGCATCACCGTCTGCGACAAGCTCCCGCATCTCTTCGGCGCTTTTCGTACGGTCGACAGCCTTTATACTTATATGTCCGAGCGTTTCCGACATATCTTCAACCGCATTGTCACTGTCCTCGATGGCCTGAGTCTGCTGATTATTGTCGGTTACCAGAACATCCACTTCTTTGTCAATCTCTTCAATTGCTTTTGCCGCGCGTTCGACAGATTCATTTATCTGCTCAAACTCTTTCGTAATCGATTCTATATTTGCATTGATTTCCGACGTTGCGGCAGCAGTACTGTTTGCAGAATCGTTAATCGAATATCCCGATGAAATGGCCCGTGAAGCAGTCTTCTTTACAATTATGAAAAAATCATTTAATTCGGAGACCATTTTATTCATATTATCCATCAGACTGCGCATCTCGGAACTTCCTGACGGTACAATGGATACGGTAAAGTTTTTCCCTGTCAGATCGGCTGACATTACCTGCATTTTTTTAATACGCCTTCCGATTCTCGTGGTAACTGTTACGAGCGCAATATACACAATGCATGCAGAAATTAAGCAGAACAGGATTTCGAAACAGACGTATATGCGTTCTGCTTTTTTCAGAACACCAATCAAATCGTTCGACAGTGTTAATGCGGATTTTCCCAGTATGTCAGTTCCGTTATAAATATTTACTTTCTGAAGATCAAAGAACTCAAGCTGTTTATTAAGATACTGCAGTTCCTCCGAGGCCGGATACTTAAGAAGAGTTTTGCGGAATCCGTACCACTTTAACTCCTGATCAATTTCACCGTCGGATATTTTTATATTCTGCATGCGCTGCAGCACTGCATCAAGTACATTAAAACGGGTTTTTACACTGTCCCATATCGTAAATGTACCGGCTGCATTATGTTTTACCGATTCCGGAAAATAGCGGAAAACTGAATCGGAACTCAATTGAGTCATTGTATCTGTCAGTCTTTTGACTTTTATTTCCCAATCCGCATACACTGTCGTTACGTCAACACCGCGGTAATCAACAACACCCATAAAATTATCAATATCAGCAAGACTGTACTGAACATCCGCCTGAAGATACTGGTAATTCTTCAGGCGCTGTATAATATTAGAACCGTACAGAGCTACAAAAGCTAATGCCACAAACTGAAAAACAGCTCCTAACGCAATGAGTGAAAATTTCGTATTAAGCTTCATACCTGTGCCCCATAAGACCGGTCCTCACTCCTTACAATCCAATACTTCTGTATTTTACCATACTTTTTAAATAAAACATACAAAAACAGACCTTCCGGAGACCGGAAATATTCTGTCACTTTATAAAGTATCCGGTATTAATCTGTGTTTCAGTTTTCAATAAGCTTTCAGTATTTTTTCAAGTTTTTCTCTGCCTATAATTTTCATGAAACTCGCAAGCCGGGGTCCCTGATCCTTATTGATAAGGACATGGTACATCGTTACAAACAACTCTTTTGGAGCAATTCCAAGTCCGGTAGCGACATCGTATACTTTCTGCCCGAGTTCCTTTTCGTCAACATTATTCATCACGGGAAGTATTGAATCGCGAATCTGTGTAACAGCCTGCAGTTCCGTATCAGAAAGTAAAGCTTTACTTCCGACGGGGCAGAGCGCAAATTTAAATTCCTCAGGCGCACACTCTGTAACCCAGTACCATGCACATTCACAGCGGCGGCGCAGGCAGGCTTCCTGCTCAGGTTTGACATCTCCGAGCGATTCAATGACTGCATCAATATTGCCCGAATATGTCTGAAGCAGAGTCGTAAGCATACGGAAAGCAACCTGAAACGGCATCACCGCAGGCATTTCCGGCTCAATCTGAGAAAGCATATACACGCGTTTTTCATGCTGGAAAATCTCGTCGTTCTTTGCCTTTTCAAGGCCCCATGCAATACGTTCCGTACGGTCGTACGCTTCATACATGGTAATCACGTCCAGATCAAAGCTGATAGCAAATTCATGATCGACTTTATTCACTGCAAAAATATAACGGAGCAGTTCCGGCTGATACACTTTGAGGGCGTCGGGCAGTGCAATAACTTTCCCTTTTGACGATGACATCTTTCCGGGAAGCCCTTTAAGACCGACGAAATCATACTTCATGGTGATGGGGGCATCCCACCCGAAAACCTTTTTTGAAACGAGTTTTGCGGTATCGTATGATCCGCCCGGACTGACATGATCTTTTCCGCCCGGTTCAAATACGACTTTTTCTTCATTCCATCTCATCGGCCAGTCGACACGCCAGCCGAGTTTGAAACCTTTAGAAGTGCGGAGATCTCCTGTTTCTTCATTGCCACATTCACACTTATAGGTAATGCCGTATTCACCGTCGTAACCGGTTATTTCGGTCGTATCTTTATTGCACTTTGAACAGAAAACGGAAACAGGCCAGTATTCATCTTCCTTCTTCATTTTATGCTCATCATCGCGGTACTCGTTAAGACATTCCTTGATGAGCTCCCGGTTCTGCATTGCCTTTTTCATGCCTTCCGTATAACGGTTAGCCCGGTAACGGGAGGCCTGATATAAAAATTCCGGATAAATTCCGACACGCGGCAGTTCCTGTTCAATATCGACTTCATGGTGACGCGCATAATTTTCATTGCGTCCGGTCGTATCAGGAACCATAGTAATCGGAAACCGGAGATATTTCTGAAGAACTTCAGGTTCCGGCATATTCGCAGGAACTTTACGAAATACATCATAATCATCCCATGAATATATAAAACGCACGTTTTTACCGCGGTCACGAAGTGCCCGCACAATAAGGTCAACGGTTATTATTTCCCGAAAATTTCCAATATGAACAGTGCCGGACGGCGTAATACCGGATGCACAGGTATACAGATCAAGCTCACCTTTCTGGGCGATAATTTTATCTGCCATCTGGTCGGCCCAGTGGCAGAACAGCGGATTCTTTTCGTTATTCATAGTTCTTCTATTATATTGAAGACACCGGAAATAAGCAATCACACACTATTTTCATTTTTCCGGCTTTTTGATATAGTCGCTGTATCTCCTTTTAAAATTTAATCGAGGCATGTATGAAATCCATTTCATGGGACAATCTTAACAAACTTGAAAGCTACAAAAAACTTAAAACACTCAAAGATGCTGTGTCTGTGGCAAAATCGTTGAATGGCGCTGCAGGCGAAAAACGTGTTGCAGAATTCTCAATTCCGATGAGCAGCGGTCTTACGTACAATTATGCGGCAAAACAGATTAATAAACAGATTCTGACTGTATTCAAGGCGCTTGTAAAAGAAGATCAGCTTCTTGAAAAATTCGCAGCGCTCTACAACGGGGAAGTCGTAAATCTCGGTGAAAAACGCATGGTTCTTCACCATCTTACCCGCGGCCAGCTGGGAAATAACGTTATTGTTGACGGTACAGATAAACGAGATTTTTACGTAAAACAGCAGAACGCGGTTGCGGAATTTGCAGATAAAATACATACAGGAAAGATTGTCAACGAAAAGGGCGAAAAATATTCGACCGTATGTCAGATCGGTATCGGCGGCAGCGATCTTGGACCGAGGGCTATGTATCTTGCACTCGAAAACTGGGCCAAAACAAATAACGAATTCAAAATGGAAGCGCACTTCATTTCCAATGTTGATCCGGATGACGGCGCAGCTGTGCTTTCCTCTATCGACCTTGCAAAAACGATTTTTATCCTCGTTTCAAAAAGCGGGACAACACTTGAAACACTCACGAATGAATCGTTCGTAAAGGATTTTCTTAAAAAAGCGGGACTTACTCCGGCAAAACATATGATTGCAGTTACCAGTGAAACAAGCCCGCTCGCAGACAGTCCCGACTATCTGGCAGCATTTTTTATGGATGACTTCATCGGCGGCCGGTATTCTTCAACAAGTGCCGTCGGTGGCGCTGTTCTCAGTCTGGCTTTCGGTCCTGAAGTATTTGCACGCTTTCTCAAAGGAGCCGCAGACGAGGACAAACTTGCCACAGAGACAGACATTACTAAGAATGCAGCTCTAATGGATGCGCTTATCGGAGTCTACGAACGCAATGTACAGGGATATCCTTCAACAGCTATTCTTCCGTATTCACAGGCTCTTTCCCGTTTTCCAGCCCATCTGCAGCAGCTTGATATGGAATCTAACGGCAAGAGTGTAAACAGATTCGGAAAAAAGATGATATATGTTACCGGACCGGTAATTTTCGGCGAACCGGGAACAAACGGTCAGCACTCATTTTATCAACTGCTGCATCAGGGAACAAACATTATCCCCCTTCAGTTTATTGCTTTCCAGCAGAATCAGATTGGAAAAGATGTTTTAATACAGGGGTCAACAAGCCAGACAAAGCTCTGCGCTAACGTTGCTGCCCAGATTGTAGCTTTCGCCTGCGGTAAAAACGATGAAAATCCGAATAAGTTTTTTGCCGGAGAACGTCCATCAAGTCTTATTTACGGAAAACAGCTTATACCGGAATCACTTGGTGCTCTTCTTGCACATTATGAAAATAAAGTAATGTTCCAGGGATTCATGTGGAATGTAAACAGCTTTGATCAGGAAGGTGTTCAGCTCGGTAAAAAACTTGCAACAACAGTTCTTTCCGGCAAAATGGACGGTGCTCTTAAAGCATATTCAAATCTGCTCATAAAGTAACCTGTTGTATAAAAACAAATGATATAGTACTATTATACCGACGAAGATGCCGTGGAAACATATGTTTCCACGGCTTTTTTTTACTGAAAAACAACAAAGGCGGCAACTATGCTAGATGTTTCTGAAATTATCACAACGAACAGCCTGCACATCAGATTTCAGCCGGTAGTTTCCATAAAACATATATGCGTATTCGGATTTGAAGCACTCTGTTATGCAGAATATAAAGGAAAATACATACCGGCAGTCGAATTATTCGACAGTGCAAGGGAAGCCCACCTTATTTCGTATCTTGATCATGCATGTATAGAAAAAGCAGTACAATCATTTTCGGAATTTGAGAGCCGGGAAAATCTGCTGCTTTTTATTAATTTTGAATCATCACAAATCGACGATGAATATACAGATACAGAGTTTATTTTTTCACAATGCCGGAAAGCCCGTATTTCCCCTGAAAATGTTGTGATAGAAATAATTGAATCAAAAGTTCTTAATGACCAGAAACTGCTGTCTTTCGTATCATTTTATAAAAAACACGGATTTTCCATCGCAATTGATGATTTTGGCGCAGGATACTCAAATCTGAGCAGACTGGCACTTATATCTCCGGCAATAATCAAAGTCGATAAGTCTCTCGCAGAAAATATTGAAAATGATTCCATGAAAGAAGCAATCGTTACTTCTCTGGCAAAACTTTCACAGAATATCGGAGCCATTTTTCTTGTCGAAGGTGTCGAAACTGAAAGTGCAGCAATGAAAGCTGTACAAGCCGGAGCAGAACTGCTTCAGGGATTTTATATCTCCAGACCGGAGCAGAATCTGCAGAAGATTGCAGAACAGGCTCAAAATACTATAAAAAAAATAATGGCTTTAACAGATCATGAAACTGTTAAAATAATGCAGAAAGAACTTACGATAAGACAAAAGCATATAGATACCATGAAAAAAATAACACTAATGCTCTCTGCAGCCTCGTCAAGGTTATTTGAATATATTCTTTTAAACCTGTACCAGCCGTCGGATAACTGTGAATGTGCTTATATCATGGACGAACAGGGTATACAAATTACAGATACGATCATGTACAGGACAGACACAACCAGGAAAGGCAATAAACTGTTCAGGCCTGCAGAAAAGTGGTCTACTCATTTTCAGGAACCATATTTTTATATGCCGTTTCTTTCAGGCTCTGCATATATAACCGACCGGTACATATCCGGTGCTTCAGGAAAAAACTGTATAACGATATCTTTACCATTCCCCTGCAGCGGAAAAGATTATTATTTCTGTTCAGATTTTTCTGTGCTGCCGGGCAGCTGAAAGAACCGTAAAATCACTTTAATTTAAACAATGTCCTGCAGTTGTTGTCGACCGTATCACAAAGTTGTCCGACCGGTATTCCTCTGATATCTGCAATGAATTTATAGGTATGTTCCACAAAAAGAGGTGTATTTGGTTGTCCACGTACAGGTACAGGTGCTAGATAGGGAGCATCTGTCTCGCAGAGAATACGGTCGTCCGGAATATACCGGATAAGCGAACGCATATCGTCCATTTTACTGTGCTTAGTGTATGTAACAGAACCACTGAAACTAATATACCAGCCGCGTTCAAGAAAATGTTCTGCCTCTTCCAGTCCGTATGAAAAGCAATGAATTATACCGTTGTCATATCCCGTTTTTTTTATAACCTCAAAGGTATCTGCAAAGGCATCACGGCTGTGCACAATAACAGGCAGTTCCAGGTTCCGTGCGAGTTTCAGCTGCATCTCAAACAGCTCCTTTTCAGCGTCGTACATGTCAGAATCAAAATCATCAGCACACCGCCCGTCTTCTCCGGAGGGATTCCAGTGATGATCAAGACCGCATTCTCCCAACGCAGTTATACTGCCGTCCCCCCGGATCTGCTCTTCAAGAATATCAACCCGGCGCATACGGTCCCTGATTGACACTACATCAGGCCAGATACCGGCAGAGTAATGGATCATATGCTCTGCGGAAGGTCTGAATTCAGGCAGAATACCGGATACCGCACGTGCAACAGCTTCCTTTCTGGGCAGGAGATCATCACACGAGGTGCCTATATCCATGGCAAAAAAACAGTTCTGCCGGATCATCTGTAAAATAATATCAGAACAGTCTGAGCAGGTACGCTCCTGAATCATACTGAAATGAAAATGAGTATCTGAATACATACACAGGATTCTAACAAAACAACACAATTCACTCAACAACTTGAAAAAAAAAGTCGTTTCGTATATTATAAGTTATGTATCTGCCGGGATGGTGGAATGGTAGACACAAGGGACTTAAAATCCCTCGGCGGTTAAACGCCGTGCCGGTCCGATCCCGGTTCCCGGCAAGAATACAAAAAAACGTGCCCCGACGGGCACGTTTTTTTGTATGTCTCCTATAATAAAGAAAATGCGCAGCATTTTCTTACCTTCGACCTTATTTCTAAAACGTGCCCCGACGGGCACGTTTTTTGTATGTCTCCTATAATAAAGAAAATACGCAGCATTTTCTTACCTTCGACCTTGTTTTTATAATACCTGACTATATAAACCGCTCATTTCTTCGCGCCAGTCAAGCTTCTTCTCCCGGGATTCCCATTCAATAGTTTTAAGAATCTTAAATGATTTTAGATCCCGCGGGTTATCAAAATGCAGAACAGCAAATCGGCCCTGCCCGATATATGTTATTTTATCATTGACCCCGAGCGATTCCGATTTATTCAATTGATCAAGAATACAGTCAAAATGAGCAGGTCTTCCCGTCGCCTTGTCGGAAACCGCACTGGTCAGGTCCTCAATTGGTTTACCGCAGATCGGACAAACCACTTCCCTCATCTTCAGTGCACGGATGGCTGCATCTTTTTTCTGTCGTTCTTCTATATTTTCATGAATTGTCCGCTGAAAAACCGGCTCATTATTCTTCGGTTCCCTGACAACAGACTGCTGATTGTGGTTCTGATTGTTCCAGCTTCTTCTATTATGACTATGTCTGTTATTCCTTCCCATTCTATCTGCTCCTCCTGTATTGTTCAGGGGGAAAAATAAATTTAATCCCTGAACAATGTATCATCATCAGGATCTTCCATAAGCTTTTTACTTATGACCTGCGCAATACGCTGTATGGCATTATCAATATACTCTTCATCCTGAATTTTTGCACGTAGTTCCAGTAAACGTGCCGAAAATCTTTTTTCTTTTTCACGAACCAAAGTGGCTGTTTTTCCACTAGAAATCATAAAAACTCCGAAAAAGCGTTTTCTATATGATATATCGCCGGCATTCCCGGCATATCTATCACAATAACATCATATCGAATATAGCTCTTACTATATTGTCGATTGAATAAAAGAAAACGTTTAGACGTTTCTATAATTCTTTTCTGCTTCCTGTAGTTAAGTACATGCGCTAAAGTTTCCGGGATGCCGTTAGGTAGAGTTTTTACCTCCACGAATACTAATACATCACCTGATAGTGCTATTATATCAATTTCACCTGTTTTTGTCCGCCAGTTCCGCGATAAAATAGAAAAACCGTGCGCTTTTAAATATTCAGCGGCACGGTTTTCTCCATTTGTTCCTATTGTTTTTCTTGTATCCTTCACAATTCCTTACGCAATATGAATATTTTTATCAGAATAAAGCATTGAAATATTCTCCTGCCTGTCCGCCTCTTGATCAAGAGGTTCAAGATCATCCACTGGTTCAAGATCATCTACCGGGAGGCTGTCTGAAAAAATAGTATTGTCGGTATCTGCGATCAGATGACCATACGTAAGAAGATATGGTATAGCCCATCGTTTTAATGCCACTATATGATACGGCTTTGCAGCTTTTCCTTCTGCAAGAAACATATTCTTTCCGTCGTCAAAAAAAACAGGTGCAGAAAACCTCATTCCTTCTTTTATCTCTCCACTTTTTATTTTTATAAAACTACTCATTTTTTTTGTCTCCCTTCTGTACTTAGTACAAAAGCAAAAATTCCGGCGAGCACGTTCCATGTCTCTTCCGGTACGAATGAACCGATTTCTTCTACTGAAAGAACATCAGCCATGGTATCATTTTTTACAACAGGTATTGAATTTTCTTCCGCAATTCTGACAAGTTTTTCTGCAAGTCCACCGCATGCCGTTACTGTAATAAAAGGAGCGGGCGAACAATGCGGATACTTCAATGCAACCGCTTTTTTTACCTGTTTAAAAGGCCGCTTTTCATTACTTCCGTTCATACGACACCTCGTACGACGGAAACAGTCTCATCCTCCGGACAAAAACCTGATAAAGCGTCATGATCAACCCACTCAACTTCAATATTTTCTTCATTATCGAAAAATTTATGAAGCACTGCGTAAAGACATCCTTTCTGCTTTTCACACTCTGCCACAGAGGTATTCGGAACAATACAAAATCGTATTTTCCTGCACCTTTCTTTTATATAATATAACACAAAAAAATATAATTTCACACCAAAACTTACTTTTATAACAAATTTTTTATTTTTTTGATGGTCTTTCTGCAAAAAACAACGAAGAATTCCTTTTCCCTGACGCATCCCGTCATCAAGTGAAATGTCAAACGGGATCTGAATCCAGCTTCCGCTGTCGTTGTTTGCTCCTGAAAATCCATAGTGATTAAAAACTGTAAGAAATCCTTCAGAATTTATTTTTCCGGGAATTGTACCTTTAAATATGCCGGTAAAAAAACGACGTACTTCATGAGTGATATCTTTATATTCCTTTTCAATTTTATCTGTTTCTGCACTGATGTCTCCGTAATGGTTGTTGTTCTGTGGTTTGTTATTGTTTTTATTTCCGTCAGCATCACCATCATTTTTTTCACCAAGAACAGCCCGTATCTCATTTTCTCCGGAAGGAAGCCCTTTCTGTTCAAGTACAAGCCCCGCTTCGGCCGCTTCCTTTTCTCTTCCCTCAAATTTTTCTGCGCTATGCCGGACTCTGTTTAATACGGAAGGATCAAACTTCATGCCGAGTTCTTTCATTTCGTTAAAAAGCACCAGTGACAGTGCATCAGGAGGCAGTCCGATCGAAATAAAATAAGCAGCCAGCCGCTGATCGGTCAGAAGTCCATCTGTACCGACTGCAGGCGATAAATTCTGTACCAGTGGAGCTTCAGCGTATATAATACCCCTCCCTTGCTGTGGAACAAGTGCAATTTTTCCGTCACGAAAAGAAACCGTTGCCAGAAACGTTGTGCCGGATTTTAATGCAGCAGAAGACGATACCGAAAAGCGCGTACCTGAAAAAGAAGCAACATATGTCTGTGGTCCAGTCTGCGATATCACACGTACTAAAACAGAACTGCCTTCCCGCAGCGCCCGTAACGGGGAACCGGAGAAGGCAGCTTTTTGTATATATACGTTCTGAGCCGTATTCATACAGCAATAATAAAATTATTTCTTCTTTTTGTCAGTAACGCTTTCTGCTTCGTGTTCCTCAAGAAACTCCTTCTTAATTTCTGCTTCCTGAGCAGCAGCGGCGGCATCAGCACGTGCATTACGGGCTGCAAGCTCGGCTGCAACGTTTCCACCCACAAGAGCCTTGACTTTCTTATTCTTACCGATAGCATCGCGCAGATAATAAAGTTTTGCACGGCGTACTTTACCGGGACGAATAATCTCGACCTTCGTAATCCGGGGTGAGTGCATCGGGAATACACGTTCAACGCCGATACCATAAGACTCTTTACGAACAGTAAAAGTCTGACGTGTACCGGAGCCTTTCTTGCAGATAACAACGCCTTCATAAATCTGAATACGTTCCGTTTTTCCTTCAACGATTTTGAAATATACTTTCACGGTATCGCCGACATTGAAGCCCTGTGCACTTGCACGTTTCTGTTTTTCTTCAATACTCTTAATAATATCCATTTTAGTCCCCTTAGACGGCAGTTACATTCCTTTTACGATGTTTCCGTCTCTTGTCCGCATATTTCAGCGAAAACTGCTCTGTTATTTCCTCAATCATCTTTTCGGCTTCCGGAGTAAGCTGACCTGCAAGACGTGCAACGGCAATCATATCAGGCCTGTTTGCAAGAGTCTTTTCAAGACGCTTTTTTAATTCCCACTTCCGGATCTCTTCATGATTACCGGAACGTAACACATCAGGTACTTTCATATCCCTGTATACCTGCGGTCGTGTATACTGCGGGTATTCCAGAAGTCCGCCGCAATAGCTTTCTTCTTCAAGTGATTCGGCGGAAATAACACCATCTATCAGTCGATAGACCGTGTCAATGATAACTTCCGCCGCTACTTCTCCGCTCGACATGACATAATCTCCGATTGAGATTTCGTCGTCTACGTAAGAATCGATTATTCTTTGGTCGATACCTTCATATCGTCCGCAGATAAATACGAGTTCACTCTCGCGGCTCAATTCAAGCGCTTTTTTCTGCGTAAACGGCCTGCCGCCCGGTGTGACATAAATCACCCGTTTTTTGTAAGCCTTTACACTGTCAAGCGCTTCTCCCAGAGGTTCAGCCAGCATAAGCTGTCCGGCTCCTCCTCCGTATGGACCGTCATCACATGTATGGTGCTTATCACGGGCAAAATCCCTGATATCCACCAGATCGTAGGCAATAATTCCTTTTTCAACTGCTTTCGCCATGATTGAGTTTTCAAAATAAGCGCGCAGAATGTCAGGAAATAAGGTCAGCACGGTAAATTGCATGGAATTACTCCAGAA
>JALNVF010000019.1 GCA_023231445.1 Treponema sp.
CTGTTTGTTATGAGGTCCGCGGCTGACTTCAGTTCTTTGTCATCAAGGGAATTGACAGAATGGCCCTGATATTTGAGTGCATCACCTATGACTTCCCTCATATCGTCCATCATTGATGCATGATCCTTAATACGCGGATCTGCAAAGATTTTCCAGCTTTTTTCATAGTTTGAAAGTTTTTGTTTGTTAACTGCGATGCCTGCCGCTCCCATATAGTATGGAACACAGTATTTCATTTTTTGATCGTATGTCGCTTTTTCAAGAACTTCAGAATTGATGTATTTTTTGTTTTCGAACTGATTCTGATCGATTTCTTTGAGCATCCCCTGATTAATCATAATTGAAGCATAATCCTGAGACGGGAATGTGATATCGTATCCTGTTGCACCAGCCTTGAGTTTAGCATACATTACTTCATTTGAATCGAATGTATCGACTTTTACGGTACAGTTGTATTTTTGTTCAAATTCTTTAAGTACTGAATCAGGTGTGTAGTATGTCCAGTTGAACAGATACAGTGTAGAACCTTCTGTTAATCCTTTATTACCGCCATTTTTTTTCGAACATGACGATAGTACCAGAACGCCGCAGAACATTGCTGCGGCCATAATCGTGATATTGGTCTTTTTCATCTCAATATCCTCTTCCTTTTAGGATAAAGGTCCGCAGACGCAGACCTTGTATACAAGATTAATGTGATGCTGCAAAAGTTTTAAGACCTTTCCGCATAACGAACGCAAGTAAACAGGTGGCAGTAATCATTACGCACGAAAGCGAATTGATTACCGGAGATACCCCAAAACGAATCATGGAATAAACATAAAGCGGTAGTGTTGTTGATCCCGGGCCTGCCACAAAGAACGTGATGACGAAATCTTCAAGAGACATGGTAACTGCCATAAGGAAACCGGAGATAATTCCCGGCAAAAGTGACGGAACTATTACTTTTATAAGCGTTTGTGCATCTGTTGCTCCAAGATCGTGTGCAGCTTCGATGATTGAGAAATCAAATTCGTCAAGCCTGGCCTTGACCATAAGAAAGACGAACGGCAGGCAGAATGTCGTATGAGCCGCAAAAATCGTGAAAAGACCAAGGGGCATTTTTATTCCGCTGAAAAAGATCAGCATCGAGATACCTACTATTACTTCGGGAAGGACCATTGGCAGATACGTAACAGCTTCAATAAAACGTTTTCCTCTGAATTTGTACCAGTTGCATCCTATTGCGGCAAGAGATCCTAGAAGCGTAGATACTGTTGCAGACGTAAATGCGATTATAAGGCTGTTTACGAGGGCTTCCCATAATGGTTCTGACTCAAAAATAAGTTTCCGGTACCAGATGAGTGAAGGATGTGTGAATTCTGCTCCTTTACTGTCATTGAATGAATAGACAATAATCACAAAAAGCGGAATAAAAAGAAACAAAAGTGTCAGGACAAGTATCGTTTTTGACAGTGAGAATGTCGGTGCATGTTTTTTCAAGCTTTTTTTTGCATGCCTTGCAGGTTCTGCCATTTTTCGTTTATAAAGAGCAGGGAACAGAAAGAAAAAAACGTTGTTCATCTTTGTCCTCCTGTAATATAATTCTCTTCTTTAGTGGAAACGGATTTTAACTTTGCATCTTTTTTATTGGTTCGGGAAATCCATAGAATGCCAATGACACTTACGAGTGTGATTACCATTGAAAATGCTGCAGCAAGCGGCCAGTTACGTGTTTTTTGTACCTGATCAACAATAATGTTACCAAGCATGTAAGAATCTTTTCCACCGACAAGCAGAGGTACCGTATATGCACCGAAAACAGGAATAAATGTAAAAATGACAGCTGTAATGATACCGCTCCGTATCCCTGGTATAAGAACTCTGAACATTGACTGTGATTTATTTGCACCAAGGTCGCGTGCGGCTTCGAGAAGAGAAAAATCAAATTTATCGATTGATGTGAAAATCGGTAAAATTGCATACGGAAGATACATATATACTGACACGAGAATAACAGCTCCCTGATTATACAGGAACTGAATATAGTTATGGGTAATATGCAGTCCCATGAGTATTTGATTAAGGATGCCGTCGTTATTGAGAATTGACATCCATGCAAAAATACGTATAAGCGAATTCGTCCAGAACGGAATGATGACCAGAAAAAGCAGTATTGTCTGATGTTTACTGCGGGCCATGGCATATCCACAGGGAAGGGCAAGCAGAATCGTAATAAACGTTGAGATCAATGCTATCCGGAGTGTGCGTAAAACCAGAATAGCGTATTTGGGATTACACATCTGTTTATATGCCCTGAGAGAGAATTGAGGTTCAACTCCTCCGTAAATACCTTTCCGCAGGAAACTGTATATTGTAATGATAATCAGAGGGGCAATAAAAAAAATAATGAACCAGAGTCCCATGGGCCATGAATATAATGCACCCTGATTGATTTTATTTTTCCACCGGGCAGCTGGTGGTCTTTCATCTGTATTTTTCATTTTTCTATGTCCTCAACGATATATCCGTCGTCAGCAGACCATGAAACATATACTTTATTTTTCCACTGAATTATAGGACCATTGTCGAGATAATCCGTGTGCTGCTTGAAAACTTTAATAAGTGATCCGTTTTCCAGACGAACATAAAATTTTGATTGAAATCCGGAATATACAGGTTCTTCAACAATGCCGCTGAATACATTTATATCTGTTCGTCCGCCGGTTTCCGGTGGTTCTTTAGTAATCCTGATTTTTTCAGGTCTGATGGTAAACGCAACTTTTTGATCTTTTGAAGTATGTACATAGTCGGTAACCTGCATGTAACGGTCAAGGCTGGCAGTTGCTTCTGTGTCCGATGCAAGCGGAGCCTGTTTTCCCAGTGCAGGAACAGATAGTGTGACCATATAGTCCGGCGGCTTGCCGTTTGATTCATGCGGGACGCAGTCGACAACCTGAGCCTCGAACAGATTTGTTTCACCAATGAACTGAGCGACGAACTGAGTTGACGGACTTTCGTAAATTTCCGACGGGGTACCGATTTGAAGCACGTGGCCGGCATTCATAACTGCAATACGGTCGGATACGGAAAGTGCCTCACTTTGATCATGAGTAACATAGATGAACGTAATACCGATTTTGTCATGCAGATTGTCGAGATCAATCAGCAGATTTGCCCGGAGTTTTGCGTCAAGTGCAGAAAGCGGTTCGTCAAGAAGCAGAACTTTCGGCTCATTGATGAGTGCACGTGCAATTGCGACACGCTGTTTCTGCCCCCCTGAGAGCTGGTTCGGTTTTTTAGCAATATGGTCATCAAGCTGGACAAGATGTACGTAATAGCGTACTTTTTCGTCGATGGTTTTTCTGTCAAGCTTTTTGAGCCGCAGAGGAAACGCAACGTTTTCATATACGGTAAGATGCGGGAAGAGTGCATATGTCTGGAAAACGGTATTTGAATGACGTTTATCAGGCGGTAACGGGATGACATTCGTATCGTCAAACAGTACAGTTCCGTCATCAGGAAACTCAAATCCGGCAATAATGCGGAGAAGTGTAGTCTTACCGCATCCTGATGGTCCCAGCAGCGAGAAAAATTCTCCCGGCTGGATTGTAATATTTATGTCGTCCAGAGCGGTGAAATCACCGAATTTTTTGGCGACGTGATTGATAGTAACCTGGCTCCCTTTCAATTCAAGAACCTCGTAAAAAATGATAGAACCGCACTAAAGGCGGTCCTCTATATGAAGTTACATTATGTAAGGGATACATTGCTGTTAATCAGGGGATTTGTCAAGGGTTTTATACTGCAATGAATGATTTTTTTTGATTCTCACTGATTATAGTATACGCGAAAGAATCATGTACAATAAAGTTCCGCCAAAAATACTTATCATAGGATTTCTTTTCCAGACATGTAGAAATATGGTAAGAGCAAGCGCTGTAAGTGATGGAATTCCCCATGGTTTTTCTGTAAAACAGGTGTCTTTGAGACAATAAACGACGAGAATTGCCATGACCATCGGTGGAATGTATTTTTCGATGAAGCGTATAATACGCGGTGGATTACGTCGTGAGAACAATGCGAACGGAAACGCTCTTGTTGCAAGAATTACCAGTGCTGAAACGATGGTAGCGGTAACAACAGCCGAAAGAGATAGAGCCTGCGTCATTTTTGTTCCTCCGAATCCGTGCTTTTACCAAGATTACGGCCTCTGGTAAGAATAAGCGCTGCAAAACCAAACGCAAGTGCTGCAATAAGAATATTTCCCGACGGCATGATACCACAATGAACAAGCAGGATGGCAGCGCATGTCACAATTATTCCAATTACTGCCGGCTGAAAGTCATGTGATTTTTCAAGCTGTTCGATAAGCAGTACGGCAAACAGCGCAGTGAGTGCAAAGTCAACGCCTGTTAATGAGACAGGAATAAGCTTTCCGGCTGCGGCACCGATTATACTGCCTGCAATCCAGTATGATTGATCAAGCAGTGCAATAATACCGTAATATTTCCCGGTATCTGCTCCATTCGGTACGTCACAGCCTGTAAGAATCGAATAAGTTTCGTCGGTGAGTGCAAAAATCAGATACGGTTTCCATTTTCCTGTATTTTTAAATCTTGTTATGAGAGAAAGCCCATATACTATATGGCGGATATTTACAAGCAGTTCTGTAAGCACTATAGTTCCGAGTGATGCACCTGTCGCGAATAGTCCTATAGCTATGTACTGTCCTGCACCTGCGTACATTGTCAGGCTCATAACCGGTGCAAGCCATACGGGATAACCTGCGTTTACAATCATAAGACCGAACGGTATACCAATTGCCAGATATCCGAAAAAAACCGGAAGCGTTGTTTTTACTGCCGGTATAAAATATGTTTTATTCATTCTGATTCTGATTATATATATTTACATTTTATGAGTCAAAGACATGTGTTTTATTGTAGTATTTTCAAACAACTTGTAGTATTATTACAATATATTTATTTCAGGAGATTTTGTTATGGTATCATTGATTGCCGGAATTATCTTTATTGCTTTTACAGTCTTCTCGCTTTTACCAGCATGCCCACTAAACTGGGGAATGGATGTACTTGCGTTTCTTCGGGGAAGCCTTCCTGTCATAGCCGCTTTGATCGGTCTTATCTGTCTGTTTATAGGAGCTGCCGATATAAAAGATAAGAAAGAGGCAGCGAAAGAAGAAAAAGAAGCTAGGGAACATGAAATAAAAGAAGAAAAGAAAGACTGATTGACATTTATCCCTGAAAAAGGGTATATTAATACACCCCGTATATGGAAGCAGAGACTGCTCATCGCTGTTTCCTGTGTTTTCGGTCAGATGCAAAGGCTGAAAATACATACAACTTTATTTTTTAAGGTATATACATGAATACGATTTTCGTAAAAGAACCGGAACAGAAGCGTACATGGTACGTCATCGACGCTGCCGGAAAACCACTCGGACGTGTTGCCGCAAAGGCTGCTTACATGCTCCGCGGAAAGAATAAACCCACGTTCACAACAAATCAGAATATGGGTGATTTTATAATCATCATTAATGCAGACAAAGTTGCAGTTACCGGCGGTAAGGAACAAAAAAAGATTTACTATAAATATACCGGTTTTGTCGGCAATCTGAAGCATCACAGCTTTGAGAAAATGATTGAAAAACATCCGGAAGAGCCGCTTGCTCTTGCAATAAAAGGCATGCTCCCTCATACACGTCTGGGACGCGTTATGTTTGATAATGTAAAGATTTATGCCGGTGCTGATCATCCGCATAAAGCACAGAATCCGCAGCCTCTTGAAGTGTGAGTAGGAGTTTCAAATGGTAAAGAACTTGGCAATTGGTACAGGTAGAAGAAAAACAGCTGTAGCCCGTGTTTTTGTACGCGAGGGTTCAGGTAAGATTGTTGTAAACGGAAAAGATGCAAAAGAGTATTTTGATACAGACGAGCAGATGCAGATGATTCGTCAGCCGCTTCTCGTAACTTCCAATGATAATAAATATGATATTATGATTAATGTTATTGGCGGTGGTCGTAACGGACAGGCAGCTGCATGTCTTCACGGCATTTCTCGTGCACTTATTCAGATTGATCAAGATTCCCGTACCGCATTGAAGTCAAACGGATATCTTACTCGTGATTCCCGCATGGTTGAACGTAAAAAGTACGGCCAGAAGGGCGCACGCAGAAGATTCCAGTTCAGCAAGCGTTAAAACTTGGTTATTTCTGTGGCGGAGCAGGTTTCTAGTGGCTGCATCAAAATTGCAACTGCGGACGGACCTGCTTTTTTTATACGTACAGCATATTTACAGTGTGTTGATCCTAAAAGAATTGCAGCTTTGTCTGAATTTTCAGGAGTAGAGGAACAGGATATACTCGATGCGGGATTATGTTATACTGTTGAATTAAGGGCTGCTGCTTATCTTGCGCGTGCGGAACAGTCCCGTTTCGGATTGTCCCGAAAACTTATTCTGAAAGGTCTTGAGAAACCGTATATAGAACGGGCTCTTGATTATCTGGAAGATGTGCATTATCTTTCTGATTCAAGATATGCTGCAGCATGGCTTAACTGCAGGAAGATAACCCATCATGAGGGACGCATACGACTTGCAGCGGAACTTGCATCCCGGGGAATTGACAGACATACGGCAGATGATGCACTTAACGAGTATTTTAAAGAAAATTCAGAGGAAGAGGAGTGCAGAAAAGCTGTAGAAAAATGCCTGATGCATGGAATGAATCACGATAAAATTATGCGCAGCCTTATTCAGCATGGATTTAATGCAGGTATGGCGGTTGCAGTGATAAATTCCTTTTTATATTCAGGTTAAAAAAGTGGATAAAGTGTTAAAAAAAAGCTATAATAAAATATCTGGTTCTGCAAAGGGTGAAAAATTACAATGTCAAAGAAAATTGAAAAACCTGTGATTTACTCAGCGCTTGAAGTAGCGAATATCTGTGGGGTGGTTAATCAGACGGCCATAAACTGGATAAATAACGGATATCTGAAAGCGTTCAAAACACCGGGCGGTCAATACAGGGTTTATCCTGACGACCTTGTTGATTTTATGAGCAGCAGGAATATGCATATTCCGATGAAACTGCTTAATACATGTTCGAACAGGGCTGCGTATAATTCGGGAATCCTGCTTGTAATAGACGATGATAAAACTTTTAATACTCTTATTGCCGGTTTTATCAATAAAAATTTTCCTTCCCTGGAAGTTTTGCAGGCGTATGACGGTTTTGAAGCCGGTGTTCAACTTTCCTCACGACATCCGCGGTGTATTATCCTTGATCTCGATTTACCCGGTATCGACGGTTTTGAATTATGCCGTAAAATTAACGAAAATAAAGAATATGGCAAGCCAGCCGTTATTGTCGTAACGGCTCTTCAGAGCGCAGATGATGAAAAAAAGATCGAAGAACTCGGAATTGTCAATTTTTTTAGAAAACCTCTTAAACTTGATGAGCTTAGCGCGGCTATAGACGTTGTTTTTAAAGACTGAGTTACTGTTTATCCATACAGAATATGCTGACAGGGAGTTTTTTATGAGCACTCAATGCATGAGAAATTTCCAGTCTCAATATCCGCCATTAAGGCGGATAAAAACAGAGTATTTTATTTATTTTTGTATATATATGCCGGATAGGGAACATCCGGCTGAATTTCGTTGGCAAGAGCCTGTGGCAGTCCCAGGCTGCTTAATGTCATACTGCCGGTAAAATGAGTTACCGCTCCTGAAAGGATATCAAAAAAACTTTCGTTTCGTTGATACCTGTAGGGGATGACTTTTGCTTTACCTAGTGATATACGGTTCGAAAGATTTGATAAAGCATCATTCCATGAACCTATATGGTCAATTAAACCATTTTTCTGTGCCTGTGCTGCAGTATAAATGCGTCCGTCTGCAAGTTTTTTTACGTCTGTGATTTTCATATGCCTGCTTGCTGCAACGATACCGGTAAACTGCTCATACGCTTCATCTGCAACGGACTGCATAATTTTACGCTGCTCTTCCGTGAGAGGACTATTGTAATTGAACATATTTTTATTTTTGCCTGCAGTGATAGTTTCGGATTTTATGCCGATTTTTTTGAGCAGCTCTGTTGCGTCGATTGATTCTCCTGCAATAACTCCGATAGAACCTGTAAGTGTATTTCGGTTTGCATAAATTTTGTCGGCGGCACATGCAATGTAATACCCGCCGGATGCGGCGATCGGTCCCATGTACGCAAATACCGTTTTACCTGCTTTCTTGTAATCACAGAGTGCAAGATACACTTCATCGGACTGATAAACCCCGCCACCTGGTGAATTGATATACAGCAGGATTGCCTTGTTATTTTCATCATCCGTAAGGGCAGTGATTGTTGTCAGAAGCCATTCCTGGTTATACGTTTTATTTGCATCTTCAATAGTACCTTCTATATATAATGCTGCTATATATTGTTTTTTTAGTTTTTTAAGAAGGTCTGTATTCTTGAATAAACTGCGTTTTTGCGAAGGTTCAAGCGACGGATTCCCCGTAGCGTTTGAACCGTTATCTGTCGATTCATATATACCAATTCCTGCTATGGCTGCCGTGATGATCAGAATGACGATAAAAACGACGATACCTGTTTTTTTTGAATTTCGTGACATAATTATTTCCTTACTGTTTCAGATCATCTGCTGTAATGATTTGTGATTCAAGTGCATGTTTCATAAGACCATGGTAGGCATTTGTCATGGACATATTCATATACGGTACAAGCCATAGGAATCCAAGTCCACAGGTAAAACAGGAAATAATTCCCCATCCTATGAAGCTTATCCACATTATGAAAAGATTCCACTTAAAACCTTTTGTAATAAGTTTACTTATATCAAGCGCTTTTGTTACCGATATTTCAGGAAATTCTGTGATAATAAAGTACGTCTGTGAGTACGCAATTGTTTTGACGATCCCTGGAATAATAAAAAGGAGTGTCCAGAGAATAATCCATAAATACATCCATAAAGTTGCAAGAATTGCACGCCACCAGTGATTAAAACCTTCCATGAAGTCTCCAAAGTGGACTGGTTCCGGACTTCGTGACATTTTTAAATAAACATGATACTGAGCCAGTGTAATTATTGCAGAAATAAAAAACGATGCCCATCCGCATATACGCTCAAGTGGCGTTTCTTTGTATGACGAGAGAATCTGTCTGTATGTTCCCCAGAAATTTGCAGTAGAGGCAGCTCCCTGCTTTTCAAAAACATTCATCAGATTCTGCGTATAGGGTACCTCAAGGAGTATAGCGATTACAAATGTAATCACTGTCATTACAACCGGTAAGGTCCAGCGTTTTTTCAGCTGAATGCGCGCAAATTCCTTGTATTTTTTTCTGTTAAACATGAATTTTCTCCTGATCGGACTGTTGATATTATTTATCGTAGAGTATTATTAATATACCGTCAAGCCGGGCATACTCTGGCGGAAATCCTTTATATGATTTGTATTTCGTCAGTTCCCTTCAGAAGCGAGCATTTCATTATAGTACCTGCTTTCTACTGCGGACAGAGGGATACCACATCTGCTGAATATTTTTTCTATACATTTTCCAGCAGATGTAACGGATTTTTCGTCTTCTGTACTGCTCATTATTTCAATTTCAAGAAAGTCACCAAGTGGAGGTACCGTACACAGTTCAATATGAGCTTTCCCTGCTTCTGTAGTTGTATACCAGCCTTCTGTAATTTTATGTTTCATGCGGGCAACGGTGAATCCGGCATCCGTAAGAAGTGCCTCTAATGCAGAACTGTCAGACAGTGTACATTCTTTTTCATCGTTTACCTCGATTAATACGTCTTCAGATCCTTTCCTTTTTTCTTTTCGTTTATAAGTGAAAAAAATAGTATTTTGTACGGAATTTTCAGTTTCATGTTTTTCGTATCTGATACGGCAGCTGATATATACTGTGCCCTCTGATGAAGTATGTCCGTCAAGCGGCAGATGATAGTATATGTCTCTTTTATCAGCTTTTCCATCGTATTCAGCAAACGTGTTCAACGCTTCAATGACATGTTTCCTGTTTGAAACATGTGCTTTTTGTTCAATTTCATACATAACAATATAGTAATATACTTTGCATAATTATGGTATATATCTCAGCGATTTTATCCATGTAATTTCTTCTGAAATTTTTTTTGCAATTATGATATAGTAATTTCTATAATGAAACTGATTTGTGCCCCTATGGCTACACTTACCCATGCCGGATTCAGATGTATTGTGGAAAAATTCGGCGGATGTGACGAATATTATACAGAAATGATAAATGCAGGCTCTCTTGTAAACGGCGGACCATTCGAAAAATACTATACGAATACAGATCCTGTCCCCGGTAAGGTTGTCTGGCAGTTGACCGGAAAGGATACTGCGCATATGGTGCAGGCTGCAGCAACGCTTGCACCTCTTTCTGGAATAGGGATAGATATAAATATGGGGTGTTCTGCTCCTGATATTATGAACAGCGGCGCGGGAGCTGCATGGATGCTGAAACCTGTTGAACAAACCCGCGAAATGGTACGTGAAGTAAAAGCTGTACTGCAGAGCGTTTCAAACGATACCGGAATTAACCGCCGGTTGTCGGTAAAACTCCGTCTTGGAGATGAAAATTTTACTGACCAGAATTTTTTTGACTTTACCGATATGCTTGTTTCTGAGGGGGTAAAACGGCTTACACTTCATCCCCGTACAAGCAGAGAAAAATACAGGCTTCCCCCTCGATGGGAGTATGTGGAACGTCTTGCCGTTCGTTATAAACAGAATGATGTGTCTGTTATTCTGAACGGAGCAGTACATGACGCAAAATCTCTGAATGCGGCTGTTGCTGCAGCTCCTGATGCCGCCGGTATTATGATTGCGCGCGGAGCCGCGACATACCCGTGGATTTTTTCAGAGCTTCGGGCTGTTTTGAATCATGCCCGTTTTTTCTGTACAATAGATCGTGAACAGACAGCTCTTGATTTTTTAGACATGCTGGAAAAATATCAGCCGCCGGAATTCCTGAAAACGAGAATGCAGCGTTTTTTCGAATACTATTGTCTTGGTTTTTCATTTGCACATTATTTTCAGACTCAGATGCTTAACTCAAAAAGTGCTGATGATGCACGCGGACGGGTGAGAGATTATTTCAGACGTGAAAAAAATGACAAATTGTTAATTATTAATTTGGGAGCTGAATTATGAATGATACGTATCTTTTTTTTGATATTGAATGCGCAAATTGCTTTAACGGAGAAGGCAAAATGTGTTCGTTCGGGTATGTCGTGACTGACTGCAGTTTTACAGTTATTGACTCACAGGATATCGTTATGAATCCTCAGTCGGAGTTCGACTGGTACCTGTTTTCTCCGAAAAACAGGTGTCCTCTTGCATATTCTAAGGAATACTTCCGCCGGCAGCATACATTTGAGGACTGGTATAAACCTATAAAAGAGCTTCTTACTGCATCATACCGGAAAATAATCGGATTTTCTTCTACTAATGACGTTAATTTTGTCATTACTGCATGTAAACGTTACGGACTGCCACTTATAAATTTTGCCGCGTATGACGCGGAACCGATGCTTAACAACGCAAACGGCGAGCGGAAAGGACTGGAGGCATGGGCAGAATATTATCATATTGATACGACAGAACTGCGTGCGCACCGCAGCTGCGATGATGCAATGATGACGATGCTTGTAGTAAAAGCGCTTGCACAAGCACAGAATACCGGTATTGATCTTCTGCTTGAGAAGAACCGTAGTACGCTTCTTTCTGTAGAAAAAGCAGAGGAGCTGATGATTGAACGGAAACGGAGGAACGAAATACTTGCAAAGATAGAGGAACTGTACGGTAAAAAAGATAAACTTCCTCATTCGAATGTGCTTTCAGGAGAACTGTATTCAATCGGATTCAGGGTAAACCGTGATATAGATGAAGCATACCGGATTGCACGTCTTGTGTACGAGAACGGCGGCATGCTTTGTAAACGTCTTAAGGAAACAGGAACGCTTATACTTGCCGACGACGAAATCCGTTCGGAAGAACACAGAAATAAAGGTATCAAGGCGATATCCAAAAGTGATTTCTGCAGTCTTGTAGGAAAATGAAAAAAGTGCTCATTGCTAATAACATGGTTTTATGTTATTGTTGAATTTATAATATTTTACTCACTGCAAACCGGTAGTGAGAACAGGAGTTATTAATTATGGCAGAAGTTGATCACAAATGTACTTTGGATAAAATCATCAGTCTTTGCAAGAGACGCGGTTTTGTTTATCAGTCGAGTGAGATTTACGGCGGTCAGGCCGGGGCATGGGATTACGGCCCGCTCGGGGTTGATCTTAAGAAAAATATTCAGGCTGCATGGTGGAAGGAAATGACACAGCTCCACGACGATGTCGTCGGACTTGATGCTTCTATTTTTATGCATCATACAACATGGGAAGCAAGTGGGCATGTTGCACATTTTTCGGATCCGATGATTGACTGTACGGAATGTAAATCGCGCTTTCGTGCCGATCAGATGATTGAAGAATACTGTGCCTCGCATCATGTGACACCGGCTAAACCTGTCGATACGATGACTCATGAAGAAATGAAAGCTTTTATTGAAGAAAATAACATCGCGTGTCCCACCTGCGGCAAGCACAATTATACCGATGTACGAGAATTCAATCTTATGTTTAAGACCCATCTTGGACCAGTAGAAAGTGACACTTCAATTGTATACCTTCGGCCGGAAACGTGTCAGGGAATTTTTGTGGATTTCAAGAACATTGTACAGTCGAACCGCATGAAAATTCCGTTTGGAGTTGCCCAAGTCGGAAAATCGTTTAGAAACGAGATAATTTTCAAGAACTTCATATTCCGTACCTGTGAATTTGAGCAGATGGAAATGGAATATTTCTGTAAGCCGGGTACAGATGTTGAGACGTTTGAATACTGGCGGCAGCAGCGCTGGAATTTCTATAAGAAATACGGTATTTCCGAAAAGAATCTGCATTGGAAACATCACGACAAACTCGCACATTATGCAAAGGATGCATATGATGTCCAGTATAACTTTCCGATCGGATTCGAAGAAATAGAGGGTGTTCACAACCGTACAGACTTTGACTTGACTCAGCATTCCCAATTCAGCGGAAAAGATATGGCATACATTGATCAGGAGGACGGTAACAAACGTTATATCCCGTATGTTATTGAAACATCTGCCGGTTTAAACCGCAACCTTCTCATGTTCCTCTGTGAAGCATATGAAGAACAGAATGTTGCGACGGACGGTGGTGAGGATTATCGTACGATACTTCACCTTGATCCGCGCCTGGCACCTATTACGGTTGCAGTTCTTCCGATGATGAAAAAAGACGGACTTGCAGAGCTTGCAAAAGAAATCCAGCACGAATTAAAAGAAGATTTTGTGACTGATTATGATGTAAGCGGCACTATCGGTAAACGGTACCGCCGTCAGGACGAAGTCGGTACTCCCTTTTGTGTCACAATCGATTATCAGACAAAAGAAGACAACACCGTAACAATCCGTTTCCGTGATTCAATGGATCAGATACGTGTAAAACGTGAAGAACTTATTCCGGAACTGCAGAAAGCCATCAGAGAATATAAACCGGTGGAGAAAAAATAAGTGGAGTACGTAAGGCTTGGTAAAACAGACCTTCTCGTAAGCCGCACGGCATTCGGCGCCATGTCATTACACGATGCAGAAGACGCCGAAACTGCCGGTTCTCTTATCCGCAAAGCATATGATGCCGGAATAAATTTTTTTGATACGGCACATAACGAACCTGACAGCGAAAAACTGCTGGGGGATTCGCTGCATGAAATCAGGCAGAATGTGCGCGTTGCAACAAAAACTGCTGCATCGTCGGTGCAGGAAATTTATCGTGATTTGGATGAAAGCCTCAACGCCATGCATTGTGATTATATCGATTTATATCAATACGAAATTACAAGTTTTATTCCGTTAAAGGATGGCACAGACGGAATTTATACCGCATTGCTTGATATGAAAACTTCCGGAAAAATAAAACATATTGGCGTTGTAACTGAGGATTATGAAACAGCAGGAAAGATTATTCGAAGTGGTCTGTATGAAACGCTTCAATTTCCGTTCAGCATGATAAGCCCTACAGCTACCTCTTCACTCGTAGATTTATGTGCAAAATTTGATATGGGATTTATTGCAATGCAGCCGTTGTGCGGGGGAGTGCTTACAAATATTCCTCTGGCATTCGGTTTTTTGTATCAATATGAAAACGTTATTCCTGTTTGGGGCGCCCGAACAATAGAAGAGCTCACACAGATTTTATATTTCAACGATCATCCGCCGGTAATTGATGACGCCTTCAAACAGGATGTTGATAAGGCAAGAACTTTTTTTAATTGACAGTCGGAATTGATTGTTTTTTCTGATTGTTTATAGCAGCCAGACTTTTCATAACATCGTCGAGTTCCTGTCTGCTTAATACACGTACAATTTTTTTATCAGTATCATTTGTCTGTACTGTTTTCGGGGTCCCATCGCTTTCTTTTTCGCGGAGTAACTGTACCAGAGGATTTTTTGGATTGTCCGGATTTACGTCAGTAACCTGGCCGATTTTTCCGTTTATAAGGTAAACATATGCACCTATAGGGAACAGTGACAGACTGTAAAGCAGTGCCTTGATCACAGTTTCATCATATTGATGATTTTCATTTTTAAGCATTTCAACCATTGCGTCGAACGTCGAACGTTCTGTTTTGTATACGCGGGGAGCTGTGATTGCTTCGAACGAACAGGCAACAGCTATGATTTTTGCATAGACAGATATTTTTTCGCCGGTAAGATGACGAGGATAGCCGGACCCATTTTCTTTTTCGTGGTGTTCAAGAACTCCCAGTTGTATAGTGAGAGGAAACTGAAGTTCTTTGACAATTTCGAATCCTATAACCGGATGAGTTGCTATCTGAGCACGTTCAGATTGTGACAGTTGTTTGTCTGTCAGATAAAGTTGCGGAGGCAGCCTGATCATACCTATCTCATGGAGCATAGTAGTCATCCCTAGTTCAATGAGTTTTGACAGGCTCATGTGCAGCTGCAGTCCGATTGTAATTGCAAGAACTGCCGAACGCATTGAATGGGTAACAAGAAAATTTTTACTGCGTGCTTCAGCTGACGGTGTTATACGGAGTACATACCTTCTGTTCTCTTTTATGAATACACAGAGATCCTTTACGGTATCCGAGAGTTGGCTCTGATTGATTTCACGGTGAGTTGCATAGCGAGTGTATACGTAGTTTATATAGTTCATATATTCATTATATACATTTTGCACTGCTGCAAGGCGTGCTTTTTCAGAATTTTCAAGCGAACGGGATTTTGCAGCATCTTCCAAAGATCGTTTTACGGAACTGCTCACCATTTCTTCTGAATCACTTTCCTGTGACTCCAGCATATCAGTCTCATCATTAGCTGTAATAGCAAAATTACCGAGGCTTATCGTTCCTTCACTTATGATCTCAGAAAATTCCCATTCACTAAGCGCTTTGAGAACCGATTGAGGAACAGGAACACCTGCAGGCTCTATTATGAACAGTCTGTCAATAAAAATGTCTTTATTGAATGAGGTGCTGTCTTTTATTTCATCAGTTTTGAATGTATTCATGGAAGCCCTGTTAAACTATCGGAAGATTTAGAGAAAAAAATAACATATAATAATGAGAACAAAAAAAAGTTGAAAAACCCTCACACGGTTTTTCAACTTTTCCGTAAACAGAATTTTCAAGTATCTTACAGGCGTCTGGATGTCTTTATCCGTCCGTTAATACTGATATAATGATTATCGGGGAGCCATCGTAAAACTTTACTAAATTCTGAATTGTTTTGACAGAATTGAACGATATTCACAAACTATACGGAATAATTCTGTATACAAAGACAAAGAATGGGTAAGAGATGTTTTGTATGGGATTTCTGAGAAGTATTGTTTTGTCTGCTTTTTTTTCTGCTGTCTGCAGGCTGGTAAGATGAATTCAACGGTATCTTTCAGACTGTTCTGCCGTATTGCATTGTCAACCGCAGTCAGCTGTGAAAGTATTTTTGATGAGGTTGAATTCCATGAGCTATCAGAAGCGGTACGGAGAGCATTTTCACATATGTTTTTACCTTTTTTTGCAGATTCATATAGTTCTGTCAATTTTTCAGTAAATTCACTGAATACTATATCGAATTTCAGAATAGAAGAATTTTGTTCATTTTTTTCACTTTGTGAAAAAAAGTTTTCTTTTTCTGCAGATATATCCTTTTTTGACAATAAAAAATCGAAATCAGTAGAAAGAATACCCGGAATCGCAAGACCTTTCAGGCTGAAAGTATAGGTGCGTGCGTCAGTGCATCCGGAAAGTCTGCTTTCAAACCACCATGCGAACATTTTCATCCGTGCATCAGTAAGGACGGGTTTACCCGTATAGTCGCACCCGAATTCCGATCCGCCGGAGAACAGTGCCGGCAGGTTAATACTTTCTGCAGGATTTGTACGCACTGAAGCTGAATGAGCTGCCTGTTCAAATGTACTGCCTTTTATATGTGTTTTCAGTTCCGGAAAAGATAAATCCAGTCCGACTGTATATATTTCGCGGCTTCCTGTAAGGTATGCAAAATTCCATGCAGCAGAGGCTACAGATCCGCCTGCACCCAGATCACCTTTTTTTTCAAGTCGAGCTTCAAACCATCTGCTGAGCGGGAAAAAAGATGAACAGAGGACTATTTTTCTGCACGGAAAACGGTATACAGCCGGATATACAGCCGGGTCGGTAATAAGTACACTGGATGGAGAGGAGAGTCCTGCAATATGACGATACGCATAGTACTGAGGATCAGCGATAATGATGAAATCAGGTTCAATCCTGGTCCGCAGACAAGCTCTGAGTGCTGTATCTACACAGACAATAATTGAACGCTTTTTTATTTCTCCCAGATGCGGCAGTGCAGCCTCCAGCGACGGTCCTGCTGCGATTATTGTAAAAGGAAAATCTATCCCTTTTCCGGAATAAATTTTTACGCCATCGAGAATTTTGTATTGTTTTATATTAGCACAGCTGTTACGCATCCACAGTCTGCCGAACCGTTCAAGTGTTGCATTGTTTATAGTATTCTTCTGTCTGTTTCGTTCAACAAGGAGTTTTATTGTATCAAAATAATTCTTTGCGTGTGCTGTTTGTGACGGAACAGAAAAGAACGCGCTGTGAGCGGAACCTTTCTGTTCAATGAGCGGTATGACGGTTTCCGGTGGACAGCCAAGTGCAATAATACATGAAGGGCAGGAGAATACCGGAGTCCAGTCAAGCAGTGTGAGTGCTGCAAAAAAATGTCCGGGATCCGGCTCTATGATAATAATCGTACGGTCGGGATAAATGCCGGCATAGGCAGAGGGCGTGTATCCTAATCCGCAGCCATAAAAAACAGCGGCTGTACATTCATCAAAGTCTGATTTTTGAACTGCCTGCCTGGATTCTCTTTCAGGGTCGTACGAAGAGTGCAGTAGTGTGCCATTTTCAGATGCAATAACACTTCCGTTTTTAGCCTGCAGTATTGTCCAGAACGTTACCGGTTTTTCCGTATCAGTTTCTGCTATCTGAAGAGAAAACATCCGGGCAAGAGAAGGGAAACGCGCGGCAAAAGAATCCCTGTTTTTATTCCAGATTAAGTTCAATTATCATATTCTCCGTAACAGCGGTACCGGGCGGCGGATTCTGATTTGTAACCCAGCCGTTTCCGTTCATTTTTACCTGAAGATCACTGCGCTCCAGTAATGGAAGCAGATCTCGTTTTGACATACCTGTAAAATCTGGAAGAGAGGTGCCGATTTTCAGTTGTCTGCCTGCTGGAATTACGATGCGTCCGTTGTGGGATACCGAAGCCGCTCCTCCCCGGCTTAGGCCCAAGTGATCAATTATTGCATCTGCTGCTTCTGCAATTACTGGTGCGACAATGCGTCCGGCATACGTTTCGCCTTTTGCTTTTTCTATTACTATATAAAGAATTATCTGCGGATCTTCAACCGGAAATACAGCAATACAGTTGGACAGAAAATCTGTCGTACTGTAGCCTCCGTGTTTTTTATCGGCCATTTGAGCAGTTCCTGTTTTAACACCTATGGAAATGTCTCCAAGATTTGCCCGTGAACCAGTTCCCGTTGTTGCCGTTGTTTCCATACAGCTTAAAAGGTATTGTGCCGTAGATTCTTTGAACAAACGGTTTTTATGTTGTACCTGATGTTCATAATATACGGAACCGTCTTTGTTCGTAATACGTTTAATGACGGTAAGCTGAACAGGTACGCCTTTATCGGCGATAGATGTTGCGGCCTGTACCATTTGAAGGGCGGATACGCTTATTTCCTGACCTATGGCTATGGTCGGCTTTGAACGGGCTGACCATAGTCTGCTGTTGGGATCTTTGACTGACCCCGGAGTTTCTCCAGGAAGTTCTATGCCTGTACGTGATCCGAATCCAAGCCGTCTGATGCCTGCGACAAAATCATCCTCATCAATCCTGTCGCTCATCTGCCCAAGTGCGTCATTACATGAGAGCCGGAGTGCATCGCGTGGTGTAACCCATCCGTGCCTGTCGAGACATTTTATCCGGATTGTTTCTCCGCCCGGTGTCTGATGGTCATATTCTCCATCACAGTAGAAACTGTCGCTGGCTTTTATGAGTCCTGTATCGTACAGCATAGCCACTGTAAAGATTTTAAAAACGGAACCTGGTTCGTATGCGGTCATCGCCGGTCGGTCTATTGTTTCATCAACGGAGGCGAAATTGTATTCGTTTAAATTTGCAGACGGCAGACTTATATAAGAAAGAATTTCTCCGGTTTTTGCTTCTGCCGCAATGAGCATCATACATTCCGCCTGTGTGTTTTTCATTGCCGTGTTTGAAATCTGTTCCAATTTATATTGAAGGTTTGCATCAATTGTAAGATAAACATTTCGTCCCTGTTCAATTTTAGCCATATCAGAAGACGCATCTGGCGAGAGCATCGACTGCATGGAATATTCAATACCGGAAAGTCCGTTACCATCGTCTCCCATATAGCCTATGAGTTGTGATGCCAGCGCATTTTCCGGATAGACACGTCCCGGAATACGGTCGTATCTGACAAAGGTATATTTTTTTGCATCGGTAATTTGTTTCAGCTGGTCATATGTGGCCTGATTAATCTTTTTTTTGAGATATACGAAACTGCTGTCTTTTGCATTTTCCAGAATAGAAAGAATATCTTCTGTGTGCATGTCGAGTACGGGTGCTATATCTTTTACGAATGTTTCTTTATCGGCGATAAGACGAGGCGTTACACCTATATGATAAAAATTTGTCTGAACAGCAAGCGGTTTCCCTGAACGGTCGACAATGGAACCTCGTTCTGTAAACTGAATCCGGGGCGTTATCTGTTCTACCGGTGTATATGCGAGTTTCGCATATTTTAAAATAACATACCCACTGAATACAAGGATCGCAATACCGGTACCAATGATGCGTTTTTTACGGAAATAATCATTCATTTACCGATAACCTTGCCTACGATATTATTTACTGAGACAAATCCGTAGCTGCGCGAATCAATTGACTCGTTATAGTTATCCCCCAGGGCAAGAATATAACCTTGCGGAACATATGCTGATGTATGCATCAGTTCGTATTGTTCTTTTGTCAGAGTAATTTTGGTGTCACCCACGCGTAAACTATACTCTGAATCAGACGAATAATCCAGACGTGCACCGGAAACAGCTGCACATCGTTTTATTACTATTTTGTTATCATGCAGATAGATAACTATATCGCCCGGTTTCGGCTCAGCCCACTGTATAAAAAAATTCCGGCTTCCGGGTTTTACCAGACCGTAAGCAAGTTTATTTATAAATACAGAAGATCCATCATGAATAGCAGGTTCCATGGATGCCCCTGAAATGTGCAGAAAATCAATTACAAACAATTTAAGAATTATACCAACTGCTATTCCTATAATAATCCAGATGAGCACGTTTGTTTTTTTCCCCTTATTGTCTGTCATATCTTTATTCTAATATGAGTCAGTTTTTATGTCGATAGAAGTATTATGGAAATTATCAGTTATGTAGGTTTTGAAAACAAATCCCATAATAAAATACGTAGTTTCAGGACAAGACTGACAGCACCTTTTCACACTCATGATCGTACCAGAGAACACGACAGCAGCCTTGTGTATCATTTTACAGCAATTGAAACCAGACATTCATTTGCAGCAGCAGCTGTACGACCTCAGATTTCGTTTCGGTCAATTCTTAACTTTTTTGGCCGTACCGTGGACAAAATTCAATCTCATGTGCGGATAATTGCTGTCGCCGTGATGTTTATGTCTGTTTCCTGTGGCGTTGTGTTTCTGTATACCTATTTCACTAGTCACACCGGACCGCTCCGGTTCAGAGACAGCGGCAAAACGGAACTTGAAACGCTTGATAAAGTGATGTCGTCTTTTGCAATGGACGGGAGTGAAGGGTATAACGACAGCGGTGATATTCTGGACGATAACGGCAATACATCTGTGATCACAGAATCACTTTTCAAAAAACCGGTAACATTTAAAACATATAAAGTTGCAGCAGGTGATACAATCAGCGGTATTACCCGGAAATTCGGACTTACAAATCTTTCAACAATTATAGCCGTAAATGATATAGACAATGTACGTGCGATGTATTCAGGACAGAAACTCCGCATACCATCTGTAGACGGCCTTATATATACCGTAAAACCGGGAAATTCTCTTGCCGGAATTTCCGCAAAGTATACTATTCCGCTTGAGGATATACTTGATGTGAATGATCTGTCCTCCCAGACTATCATGGCAGGACAGCAGTTATTCATTCCGGGAGCAAAACTTAACACGTCAGAACTTCATGAAGCACTGGGAGATATGTTCAAAATACCGCTTACAGCGTCTTTCCGGCTTACATCTCCGTTCGGCTGGCGGTCAGATCCGTTTACAGGGGTTCGTTCGTTTCATACAGGAATTGACATGGCATGTCCTGTTGGAACATCGATTTATGCCTCTATGGCCGGTACCGTACTGACAGCAGGCTGGTCTAACGTATTCGGCAATTATGTGATTATTACGCATCCGAACGGATATCAGACGTTATACGGCCATATGTCAAAGGTATTTGCAAGAAAGGGGCAGGCTGTAAATCAGGGAATGTGTATCGGCCTTGTAGGTTCTACAGGCTATTCTACCGGACCTCATCTGCATTTTACCGTGTATAAAAATGGCCGCCTTATTGATCCGCGGACGGTTCTGCGAATACACTGATAAAATCAGAATCATAAAATAAATGTATTTCGGGAACAGGTGTTTTACAAAATAATACGATATAGTTTATAATAAAATAACGGGAGGTAACGATTATGAAATCGGTGACAGTATGCCGCGGTTGCGGACGTACGATTGATAATGATTTTATTTACTGCCCCTGGTGCGGTTATTCACGCGTTGCCTGCGACGATAATGCATCGCTTAATGCAGTTTTTAATCAGCTGGAACAGCTTCAGTCCGATTCCTGCAGCCATCAGATAAGTAAAATGGAAAAGCAGCTGGATGAACTTGAGCATGAACTTGATACGCTGGTCTTAAGTGCGGAGATGCATAAATGAGAATAGTACGTACCGCGGCAATATTACTAATATTTTGTGCAGCATTTCCACTTGCTGCAGGTATCTTGTTCGGTAGTTCGGATTTGAACGATAACGATGAGGTCCTTTTTACGGTACGGCAGTCTGTTCCCGGAACGGTTTCATACCGTTCTCTTTTTTATGTAAAAATTGAAAACGGAGCTGCCTCCTCCCTGCCTCATATACTTACCTGTTATCCTGAACAGATGGAACTTCTTTTGGGCGGAACTGTATTGCAGATACGCAACCGTTATGGTACAGCGCGTTTTTCGACAGAGAACAGGCAGCTTGAATGGAGTTCTCGTACAGCGGGGCTTCCTGTGAATTCGATGAGACTTTCTGTACGTTCTGTCAGTCCTGATGGCAAATGGAGTTGTTATATTGAGAAAACCGGGTACGCAGAAGGAAGTCTTGTTTTTGTGAATTCCCTAACGGGCAAAAAATCAATCCTTGATAAACATGCACCGTTCCGGTATGACACCGTACCGGTAAAATGGGCACCTGACAGTTCAATCTTTCTTTACAGCAGAAATGATACCGTATATTTTTGCGATCCGGATGCCGTGCAGCGCGGTGTACAGATGGATGAAAAGTATTGTGAAATAGGTACAGGTTCAATAGATTCTGTATGCTGGTCCGGTAGTAGTCTTTTCTATATAGACAGTGACATTGTGTATAAAATCGATATAAAAGGTTTGTATACGACGGGACTGTATTCCGGCGTCATTGGAAAAGGTACTCCCTGCGGACGGCTTCCTGAACATTTTGATTTTTGTCGTGATATATTCAGTGTTAATGCGGAAAATACATCTCTTTTTCTTATAAAAGGCGGAAGAATATTTTCATGTTATTCTCTGTTAAATAATAGTTGTGATTATGCAGGAGTTATTTTTTCGCGTCCGTATACGAGCAGTTACGGATCACTGCTGGATGCTGTCATTTTATGGAGCAGCAGTGGTGAACCGTATGTGTGGCTTCAGCTTATGCCGTATTCAGGTGGTGAACCACAGTCTGCAGTATATAAAATTGCTGATTCGATTAAACCACTGCTTTCTATAGAGAATTCGTGCAGACCTATAATTTCTTCTGACGGGACATTGGCGGCATTTTTTTCGGGAAGTACGGTATATGTCTATAACGTTTCGACATGGAAACGGGTTGGTCAGCTTTCCGGTGAAAATATGGTATCCGCCGTCTGGGGCGGAAATACCGTTTTATATGTAGGAGGAGACCACTCTGTCCGCCGATGGGATATCGTTTCAGATACGAGTACAGATTTATTTCTTTCAACAGCTACTGACGGTATGTGGGACGAAAAAACAGGACAAATAATAGCAGACTCCGGTAATGGAAAGACATTCATGCTCGACCAGTCTATGAAATTATGGACAGAAATGTCACCGGCTCTAAAACAGACGGCTTCTATGCAGAACGGTCGATACCGTGTTTTTAACGGTACAACACAGAATGAGCTGTATGAAAATGCACTTTATATACGCACTTTGTCGGGAAAAGCGGTAACAAGACCCGTCTATTCAGAAAGTGTTCAGAAAGTTTCTGAACGAAGAAAAACAGCCCTTATATTTGATGCATACGACAGTTCTGACGGACTTCCGTTTATTCTTTCTACATTGAATAAATATAAGGTTACAGGTACGTTCTGTCTGAACGGGGAATTCATACAACGGTATCCGTCGGAAACAAAACAGATAGCTGCTACCCGGAACAGATGTGCATCTCTTTTCTTTTCACCTGTTGATCTGACCGGCAAAGATTTTATTGCTGACGAAAGTTTTGTAAGGCGCGGTTTGGCACGTAATGAGGATGAATTCTATCAGTGCACCGGATATGAACTTTCGCTGCTCTGGCATGCGCCGTATTATCATGCAACAGATGCTGTCCGGGACGCAGGAAAAAAAGCCGGTTATTCATATATCGATGTTATTGACGGTGGAATAAATGAAATGACACTTGAGGATTCCGTAAAACAGCATTGCCCGTATCTTTCGGCGGCACAAATTATAGAAAAAAATATGACCTTACTTAAGAAGAATAATGGTGGTATTATTTCAGTATCAGTCGGATTTGCATACGGACTGCGTACTGAGTATGTATACCAGAACCTTGATCTGCTTATAAGTGCAATTCTTGATGAAGGCTTTGATATTGTTAATGCCGGCGAGCTTGCTAACTGATTTGTTCAGAGCGTTTCATGCTTCGCTTTTCTGAGTGCAGTAGAGAGTATAAAATCCGGTAGTCTCGGAATGTGTCAATATAGTTGCCCATCCTTCCGGACACCAGCTGTTTACACATAAAGGTCTTGTAAACGTCCCGACTATTGTTTTTTTGCAGATAATATCATTTCTGCAGGAATATCCGCCGCACGTATAAAAGCCCCCGCTTTTTTGATTGTACGGTCGGCCGTGAGCGGTATTGTCTGGAGTATTTTACCATCAAGTACATACTGTATACTGCCGTAAGGTGTTCCGGCTGATATTCCTTCTTTTCCCTTTATATAACGGGGAAAATCTACAACAACACGAACGTTGTCCGCCGCATCCTGTGGTGACTTACCGGTTATAAACGGCACCGTAAGTGCTGTAAAATTATATACAGGAATCAGATATATCCATTGAGATTTTGCACCGGTAACAGGAATAAGATACGGATGTACTGCTTCGTTTTTTCTACAATCCGCAAAATGCGCGAATGACCATTCCATAAGTGTTGTTCCGTCCTGTATCCGGAATTTGTCGCCTTCTATTTTATTATGTCCCGGGCCATTCATTGTAACGGAAAGAAAACGTGTGCTGTTACGGTGTGCCGTGAGCGCGAGGTTATACCCACTTTCGTCTATATATCCCGTTTTAAGACCGTCGCAACCGGCAAGTTTTCCCAGAAGCGCGTTTGTATTCTGCTGCGTAATTCCCATCGTAATTCGTTCAGGAAGCCCGTGAGAGAAATCCTGTGCAGTAGGCTTTCCTCTGTCTTCCGGTGCGAGGTTATGTTCCTGCGGATAAGTAAATGAGAGACGTGAATGAAATTTTTCAAGAGCTTCCGGATATTTCGTTATATAAATCCTGGCGAGAGTCGCCATTTCCCTCGGTGTTGTTGTGTTCTTTTCACTGTACCCCGATGATTCCACAAAACGTGTATGTGTCAGGCCGAGTTTCTGCATTTCGCTGTTCATACGCTTGATAAATTCATCCATATTTCCGCATGTATAATCGGCGAGCGCATATGCAGCATCATTCCCTGAACACACATCGAGTCCTGTAAGCAGTTCTTCAACAGTGACAACCTGATCCTTCCCAAGAAACATAAGCGAAGAATGCGGCGGCATGTTGCATGCCCAGGAGTCACTTTTCAGCGGAACAATATCAGTAAGAGATATGTGTCCCGCTTTTATTTCCTGCATAACGACATACATAACTGCAATTTTTGTCATTGATGCAGGAGGTATAATTCTGTCAGCTTTTTTTTCATATAAAATGCTTCCACTTGCAACGTCGATGATAATTGCAGAACCTGCCTGTATATCGAGTTTTGCAGGAATTACGGCATAAGGAAGCGGTTTGAGTATATTGCTGCGTCCCGGATATGTTTCATCAAGAGATTTATTAAGTTCCTGTTCCTGGATCTTTGTAAGCTCTGCAGGACTCTTGTGCTGTTTTAAGCGGATAAGACGGATTCCTGCGGTAACCGAGTACGAAACCGCGAGGATCATCAAAACTACTGCGAAACTGCGGATGATACATGTTGTACGTTTAGTCAATTCTGGAACTCCTGTTACGAAGCAGCATATCGGCAAGAACAAGCTGAGCCATAGCTTCAATTACCGGAACAATACGCGGGCACAGGCATACATCGTGGCGGCCCTCTATAAGAAGATCACTCTCTTCGAATCCTCCGTCACAGGAACTGACAGTCTGCTGTTTTTGAAAAATGCTGGGAACAGGTTTTACGGCAGCACGAAATATTATATCATTCCCGTTTGAAATACCACCGAGAATGCCCCCTGCATTGTTTGTAAGAAATACCGGATTTCCGTTTTCTGTACACATCTCGTCATTATTTTCTTTACCTGTTGAATCAGCAGCTCCGAATCCGGAACCGAATTCTATTCCTTTAACAGCACCAATGGACATAACCGCTTTTGCGAGTTCCGCATCAAGCTTGTCAAATACTGGTTCGCCAAGTCCTGAAGGAACACCGGTAACTGTACATTCTATTATTCCTCCGGCACTGTTACCCTCCCTCCGGATTTCTGTGATACGTTTTTCCATTTCTGCAGCTGCTTCTTTATCGCATGCCCTCAGCATATTGTGTTCAATGACAGTCATATCCTTTTTGCGGCAGGAAATACCGCATGCAGCAGTTGTATAAGCAGTGATTTTTATTCCCGCCGTACGAAGCAGCATGCCGGCAACAGCGCCGCATGCAACTCTTGCCGCAGTTTCCCGTCCCGATGAACGTCCGCCGCCGCGGTAATCTCGCACACCGTATTTTTCGAAATACGTATAATCTGCATGTCCCGGTCTGAATGTATGCTCAAGATTTGAGTAATCATTAGAATGCTGAGTTGTATTTCGGATAACAAGAGCAACGGGTGTACCTTCTGAAATTCCGTTTACAACACCTGAAAGAATTTCAACAGTATCCGGTTCGCTGCGTGTCGTAACAGCTGCATTCATACCGTTTACTGTTTTTGCACCGGGTCTGCGTCTGTCGAGAGCGGCCTGTATTTCATTACGGTCTACGGAAATTCCCGCAGGGCATCCGTCGATAACAGCTCCGAGCGCTTCTCCGTGACTTTCTCCAAATGTTGTAACTTTGAATATGGTTCCAAATGTATTACCAGACAAATTTTTTCCCCTTTTTTTGTACAATACCACAAATTGCCGTTAAAGAAAACGTATACATCAGACGGCTTGAATGCCAGTTACATCGTTTTACTGATCAGTTCAAGTCTGGAGTGAATATCGAGTTTTTTGAATATTTTCTTATTATGGACTGCTACTGTTGCAGGTGATATGTTCAGTTTTACCGCGATATCTTTATCTGTCAATCCCTGCGATATCAGCATAGCTATTTGTATTTCACGACCGGAAAGATTTGCCGCAGTAAAGAGAGCCATCTGCGATGATGTCGGAATAAATGAATTGGTTTGAACTGAAGCTGTCCGTTGCACGGCTTCTCCCGACATGTTGAATACTTTTGCTGTCTGCTTCAGTTTAGTTCGCTCCGGTAAAACCGAAGAAGTATCCGAGGATGACAATACCATGCCCTGTCGTATTGCGTTTGAAATGTCGGAAAGAACAAGATTCTTTACGGTACGTCTGTTTTCCATGAATGAATTCACTTTTGCAAGCAGTTCTTCCGGCAGAAATGGCTTTTCTATGATTTCGACAGCACCGCTTCTGTATAGCAGAAGACGCCGCTGTGTTTCCACAAAACTCGTTATAAAAAAGAACGGTATAGAACACAGCCTGCTGTCTTTCTGACAGAATTTCAGAAGTTCTTCGCTGCTCAATACCGGCAGCGTATCGGATGTGATTATAAGATCCGGGGTAAAATTTTTTAAAAGTGTAAATGCTTCCTGCCCGTTTACCGAAGAGACCGTTTTATAGAACTGGCTGAACATATCTGCGAGAATCGTCCTCATGTCGGTGTTGTTCTCAATTATAAGAATTATTTCTCCATAAAGTGTATGTTGGTGCCTTGGTGGGATATGAGATGATTCAGTCTCACTTATTTTTGACGTATCAAGCAGTTCCGATTCTTTTTTTACAGCTTCTATTTCGAGCGTCGACAGAGATGCAGGCTTTAGAACGAACTGTGCAATAAAAGTATTTCCGAGAGGATCCGGGAGAATCGACATAGACCCCTTGTACAGCATGACAATACGTTTAACAATATGAAGCTGTATACCCCAGCTTGACATAATTTTGTAGAAATGCTCTTTACCCTCGTCTGTTCTTGCGGATCTGATATAGTCCAGATCAAGAATATTACGTGCATCGTATTCGCTTAGTGGTGCTGATGTTATATGAACAGAGTATGTGAGAATCGATTTTTTATAATCGATATAAATAAGAACCGGAGTCCCTGCCGCAGCGTATTGTATGACAGGTTCAAGTATATAGCTGAAAAATACTTCAAGAAGTGCTTTATCGGCAAGAACTACTGTAGATGACGGCATACCCCGTTTTATTTCCGGCAGATTACCTCTTGCTTTTATGTCGTTGAGTTGTTCCTCTACTGCGTTCATCATGAAAGGCAGCAGAACGACAGGTTCATTGTTTTCACCAATATTGGCAATACCGGATTCATAATGAGAAAGTGAAAAAAGAGCATTAAGCAGGCTTTTTATTATATTGCTGCTTTTTTGTACAGTATTGCGTGTCTGCGGGGTAGTTCCTGACAGCGGTGATTCAATTGCATTAACAAGCGTCGTCATAGGATTCATAAGCGAAAAAATGACACGGGAATACGCATAACTTCTACTGTTCGCTGTTTGAGTATTTTCCTGCGCTGCAGCTGTTTCAATTTCCAGAAGAGCAATTTTTCCTCTGAGCCTGATAATGATATTTACTGATGTGGGGAAGGTAATGATAAGTATTGCAATGCTGACAGGCCAGTCCATATCGTTGTCGAATATGCGAAAAAAGGGAACAGGAGATTTTGCGCGGACTATATGAAATATCTGCCTGATAATAATAAGCAGAACAGCTATAGCCCACAACCAGTACATTTGTTTGTCCGTATTAGTCTGAAAAAAAGATGTTTTAACACAGATGTAAAAAAAAAGTATCATAATCAGAATAATTATTACTGTCAGTGACGATTGAATATTATTATGGCTGAATACAAGAAATTGAAATGTTGTTGTAATCATGCAGGTGAAAAAGACTATATTTATTACCTGAGACGGATGTTTGACCGGCAGAATCCGTTTATTGTCCGACAGCAGTGCTCCTGTTCCACAGAAGAGTGCTGCAAGTGAAAAGAGAAAGACCATGTTTTCAGCTTTGCCGCTTTCAATAAGCCACGGCCAGAGGTAGGCTGTCCCGAATCCCTGTACACTCAGAATATGTCCGGTAAGAGCGAACGTGATACCTGCTACATAAAGGTAAAAACTGCTTTTAAAGAAAAGACCACCAGTTAAGAGTATTAACAGTATACAGATAAATATTCCGATAAGCATACTGTACCAGAATGTCTGCCGCGTTACTTTTCTAAAATAGTCGGGAGTCGGTATGAGCGAGACTGATAAAGCTGCATATTTTACGGGTTCAATCCGGATTCTGATTTTTCCCGGGCAGGTACCGGAAATGCCCTCCGGCAGTAAAACCGCCTGATTCCATGTAGGAATCGTTTTCATCTCATCGGCGCAATGTTCCTTCAGGTAATACGAAGACCCTGTTCTGCCGATAAGACGCCATGAATTGCCGGTCAACTGCAGGTAAACATCCGCTTTCATAAATGTTTCTGAATTAAATTGTATTGCATATGTTCCGCCTGTAGTTTCAGGAAGTTCTGCTTCAAGCCACATAACCTGGCCATCGTCTGCATTAATATATCTCTCATATGAAAAAAAATCATGAGAAAGCTGATTTACCGTAATTTTACCGGTTTTGTCACGTAATACGAGAGGATGAAGCGGATATTCTTTTGTGGCAGCTCCGGCAAAAGTGAGTAAAAACGTAATAAATCCCGATATAATACGACGGTACATACAAATCTATTATATTGCAATTATTTATTTAATAAAAGGTGATAGAGACGGACTTATTTTTCCCCATTGATAAAAATGTATAAAAATGCAATAATACTAAGAAATTTACATAAAATATGCGAGGTCTGTGTATGATAAAATTGAGAGGCGCTTTTACTGCCATGGTCACACCTATGAATGCGGACGGCTCTGTCGATTACGAGGGATTCCGCACATTACTTAAATTTCAGCTGGAACAGGGGATAAACGGTCTTGTGCCTCTGGGAACGAGCGGTGAAACACCGACCCTTGATGAAGAAGAAGAGCAGAAACTTATTGATGTACTTATGCCGGAAGTCCGGGCCTTTGAAAAAGCACATAATATAAAGATCCCTGTTGTACTCGGTGCGGGAAGTAACAATACACGCGATGCTGTCCGTTATACGGAGCGGGCAAAGAAGGCTGGCGCCGATGCAGCTCTGGTAGTTACTCCTTACTATAATAAACCGTCAGAAGAAGGTATTTACCGCCATTTTGAGGCTGTTTCAAAAGTCGGCATTCCGATTCTTGTATATAACATACAGGGGCGGACGGGGAAAAATATTGATACGGCAACGCTTGAACGTATTGCAGAGCTGCCGAATATTGCAGGTGTAAAAGAAGCGAGCGGAAACATAAACCAGATGATGGATGTAGTTGCCAGAATAAAATCGAAACATCCTGATTTTGCTGTTTTAAGCGGGGATGATGCTCTTACGCTTCCTCTTATAGCGGTAGGAGGAGACGGTATTGTATCAGTTGTATCGAACCTGTGTCCTGCTGTTGTTACCGAAATGGTTCAGAATGCTTTAAAAGGTGATTATGCAGCTGCTCGTGCAATTCACTACCGTTTGCTGCCGTTTTTTAAAGCCGCTTTTATAGACGGTAATCCCACGTCGATAAAGTATGCGATGAACTGTAAAGGACTTCCTGCCGGTGGTGTCCGTCTGCCGCTTGTTGAAGTTCATGAAGAAGCTAAGAAGATTATTGAATCTGCATTGAAAACATGCCGTCTGTAATAAAAGAGGAAGTACATATTATGAATAAAATACAAGTTGGAGTTTTAGGTGCGACTGGTATGGTCGGACAAAGATATATTGCACTGCTTGAAAATCATCCGTGGTTTGAAGTGACATATGTAGCGGCAAGTCCCCGCTCTGCAGGGAAACCGTATGCGGAAGCTGTAAAAAACCGCTGGCTGATCGGTGCAGACATTCCTGCCGGAGTGGCAGAACTTATCGTACAGGACGCAAATGATCCTAATCTGGCGCTCGGAAAATGTAAATTCGTTTTCAGTGCGCTGGAAATGGACAAAGATGCGATAAAAACGCTTGAAGCGGCCTATGCAGCGGAAGGAATCCCTGTTGTTTCGAACGCAAGTGCAAACCGCTGGACAGAAGATGTTCCTATGCTTGTTCCCGAAATTAATTACAGTCATCTGGATGTGATAAAGGCACAACAGAAACATCACGGGTGGAATAAGGGGTTTATTGCCGTAAAGCCGAACTGTTCACTCCAGACGTATATGATGCCGGTTTTTGCACTTCAGAATGCCGGCTATCCGGTAAAACGTATGATTGTTACAACTTTACAGGCGACCAGCGGAGCAGGTTATCCCGGTGTTTCTTCTTTCGATATGATTGATAATATCGTTCCGTTTATAGGCGGCGAAGAAGAAAAAACAGAAAAAGAATGTCTCAAAATTCTTGGAAAAGTTCAGGACGGAAAAATAATAAATGCGTCGGAACCTGTAGTTTCTGCAACCTGCACACGTGTGCCTGTGATCGACGGACATACTGCATGCGTAAGTCTTGAGTTTGACCTGCCTCAGAATAAGAAACCTTCAATAGAAGAAATTGAACGAGTGTGGACAGGTTTCCGTTCAGTTCCGCAGGAACTGAAACTTCCGTCTGCTCCGGAACATCCGATCATCGTCCGGCATGAAGAAAATCGTCCGCAGCCAAGACGTGACCGTGATACCGAAAAAGGTATGGCCTGTGTTATCGGACGTCTTCGAGCGTGCAGTGTGTTTGATGTAAAATTTGTAGCTCTGAGCCATAATACAAAACGCGGAGCTGCGCTCGGTGGTGTTCTGAATGCGGAACTGCTCAAGGCAAAAGGTTTTTTTGACGCGCTGTAATTAAGAATATTAATTACACGTTATTTTTGATATGCCTGAACCATCTGCTGGATTTCAAAAGCCGGCTTATGTGTAGAGAACGAAAAGTAACGTGTGATTCCGTCGTGACGGAAAGATGCATCAATACGGTATTTTGATTCATTGAAGAGAAAACTGTACCATTTTCGGGGCGGAATGGTTGTCTTAAATTCTTCAAGTGAAGAAACAGATATAAACTGTTCTTCCGGCGCTTTTTCATGAGTAGCCTGACGCATCATGGTGGTCATGTAATTTTCTGCCGGTGAAACGTAGAAATATATTTTCTGGGTGCAGAATACTATAAGTCCCCATAATTCGATCCTGCCTGCCGGCAGGTTCAAACCAAGTGCGTCGTATGTACCTTTATCTGTCTGAATGCTTGCAAGTTCAATTGATTCGACAGTATCGTTTATTTTTTTTCCGAAATCAGCAAAGAATTGTTTCTGCTCCTGTACCTGTGTCATGTATACAACTATACAAAAAAAATACTGTTTATACCAGTATTACAGCCTGTAAAGCGTGATGCAGCATCGGAAAAACGGTCATTTATAAAACAGAGAGCCGCCGGTGGTACGTTGAATCATCTTTACCAGGGCAAACGCATTATAACATTTGCAGCATAGTTTTTAAGTAATCGTCATCACACATACAGGTGATCTGTTTTTTGTGAAGAGAAAAGTTTGGTTTGCCGGTCGGGTTAGGAGCGATCTTA
>JALNVF010000020.1 GCA_023231445.1 Treponema sp.
CCTTTCAGCACTTCAATCATGGTAAGCGGATTAGCAAACGTGTTTGTCCCGACTTCAACTGCACTTGCACCTGCCATAATGAATTCGACGGCATCTTCCCATTTCTGGATGCCGCCTATGGCTATAACGGGAACACGCTCATTTTCCGGCAGTGTATTAACTGCCTCAATTGTTTCCCAGATAAGCCGGACTGCAATAGGGCGTACGGCGGGACCCCCGAATCCTGCTTTGATTTTGTCAAATACCGGGACACCTCTTTCGATATCTACTGCAACTCCCTGGAACGAATTACACAGACTGATTGCGTCGGCTCCAGCCTTGATACAGCTTAATACAACACCTGAGAGATCCGGAGCCTGCGGCGTAAGTTTTACAATAAGGGGTTTTTTTGTGACGGCACGTACAGCCCGTACTGCTGTATCGGCATTTGAGCACGTCATACCCCATGATGCTCCTCCGGCAGCAACGTTCGGACAGGAAATGTTGAGTTCAATGAGCGGTACATTTGTTTTGTCGAGGAGTTTTGCCCCTTCAATATACGTCTCAAGTGTTGAACCGGAAAGATTTGCAATGGTAACCGGTTTTAGTTTAAGCATTTCCGGCAGTTCGTGTTCAATGAAATGGGGGATACCGGGATTCTGAAGTCCGATCGAATTCATCAGTCCCGACGGTGTTTCCCATAGACGGATTCCGGTATTGCCCTCCCGGGGTTCGATGGTGAGACCTTTGCTTGCGATACCACCGAGTTTATTGATGTCAAAAACAGGAGCATATTCAGAACCGAATCCGAACGTGCCGGACGATCCTATGACAGGATTACGGAATTTTATTCCGGCAATCGTTACTGATAGATCCGGTTCAAAAGGAAGCTGTTCCCGGCGGGGTTGTGAAGCCGGAACAGGAAATTCCAGAATTCGGCTGTCGAAAACAGGACCATCCTTGCAGCAGCGTTTGTTTCCCTCTGTTGTGGGAATGGTACAGCCGAGACAGACTCCCATACCACAAGCCATTCGTGATTCCATACTTATCCAGCAGGGAATTCCTGCTTCTTCCGAAATCCTTTTTACATATGCAAGCATCGGTGCAGGTCCGCATGCATAAACTGCTTCATATTTTCCGTTTTTCAGCGTGTCTACAGTAAGTGCTGCAGAAAGCATCCCGTGTATACCGCTGCTTCCGTCATCTGTCGTAATAGTAAGTTTTGCCGGATGAATGTTTTCGATACCATACGTACCGCTTTTATAGCTCGCAAAGAAATCATATGAACCGGGAGAAAGTGTTTCCGCAAATCCTGCGACGGGTGCTATTCCGATTCCCCCTCCTGCGATACACACTTTTGCATTTTTCTCCGGCTGAGGGAATGTATTACCGAGTGGTCCAAGCAGCTGAACTTCATCCCCTGTTTCAAGGCTGCAGAGTTCTGCCGTTCCCTGACCTTTGAGCAGAATAAGAAACTGAAGTTCTACTCCGCGTATCGTTTTTTTTGCATGAAAAATACTTATTGGTCGTCCGAGCAGTACTCCTGTTTTTACTGCGCGGAGCATGTAAAACTGTCCGGCAAGCGGAAGTACCGCTTCTTTTCCGCGTACGTCAAGTTTTATCAGGTATACGCTCCCTGTTGGTGCAGCACCTCTTTCAATACCGCAGAATGTTACTTTTCCTGTTGTGTATGCAGGTAAAGGAATTCCGCTGCAGTCTGTAACTGGTTCCATATGTATCCTCCGGACGTATTATTTTATTATTACTTAGTAATAAGGTAATAAAATTTTTGCAAAATGAAAACAACTGAACCCGGGTTAACCGTTGTACTTTGACCGGAGAAGTTCAATTTCTCTTTTATAACCTGCGTGTTCATTAGGAGTTTCAAGTATAAACGGCAGATCTTTGAGAGCCGGGTGATTTATGACTCGTACAAGCGCATCGATACCGATTTCGCCTTCGCCGATTCTTGCATGCCGGTCTTTATGTGCACCAAGTACATTCATGCTGTCATTCAGATGAATCGCTTTGAGCCGGCTGAGTCCTATCGTAGTGTCGAACTTTCCGATTACAGTATCAAGATTGTGTACTATGTCATATCCTCCGTCCCAGATATGACATGTGTCCATGCATACGCCGACACGGCTGGTAAGCTGTGCGCCGTATTTTTCTTCTGCCTGATCAAGAATAGCGCGTACTTCTTCAAATGTTTTTCCGATTTCGGAGCCTTTCCCGGCCATTGTTTCAACAAGGAGCGTCGTATGACAGGCTGTTCCTGCTTTTCTGTTTCCGGCATCTACCTGTTTGAGTGCATTTGCAATAAGTTCTGCGGTAAGGGTAATTCCGGTTTCTGCTCCCTGGCCTGTATGGCTGCCGGGATGAAAGTTGTACAGACAACCGGGTGTATATTCGAGTCTGGTAAAATCGTCAATCATCATTTCAAGCGCAAATTTGCGGAGGTCGGGATTGGCGGAGCATGGATTCATAGTATATGGAGAATGTGCAACAAGCGGTGCAAAGTGGTGTTCATTCAGAAATGTACAAAGTCCGGCGGCATCATCTGCGTCCACCGGTTTTGCCGAACCTCCGCGCGGATTACGCGTAAAAAATGCAAATGTATCTGCGCCGACGCTTAAAGCTTCTTTTCCCATCGCAGTGTATCCGCCGGTTGTGGATTCATGGTATCCGATATGCAGCATGTTTTGCCTCCTTATAAAAAATCAGGTGAATCGTACGAAACTGAACTGTACGATTCAGAATAGACAATTATTCCTTCATCAGCAGTTTTTCTGCATCAAGCAGTTCTCTTTTTGCTGTAAGGGCCGCATGAGCTGCCGCATCTGCAATATCGCTGATGCTGAGTGCTCCCTGTTCCCGTTGTTCTGCAAGAGTCTGATCTTTCTGCCAGGCACAGAGAATACCCCGTGACGAGTTTACCGTACCGCCGGCTTTACCGAGCAGTGTTGCAGCTATGCGTGCAGCTCCACCCTGTGCGCCATATCCCGGAATTAAGAAAAATATATCCGGGTATGCGGCACGGAGCTGCTTTGCGTCGCTTTCTTCGGTACAGCCGACAACGGCGCCGGCTGGAGAACACGTCTGGCCTGCATACTGTCCGGCGGACTGAACAGCGATGCGTTTTAATTCTTCTCCAACCTTATCAAGTACGCGTCCGCCTGTTTTAAGAATCTGCTGTTCTATATCGGCCATACCGGGATTTGAAGTACGCAGAAGAATGAAAATCCCTTTTGCAGTACCGGATGTACAGTATTTTACAAAGGGTGCCAGAGTATCGAATCCCATATACGGATTTACCGTAACGATATCTGTTTCAAAGTCTCCGGTAAAGTGGGCTCGTGCATACGCTTCTGCGGTATTTGCGATATCGCCTCTTTTTATATCGGAGATGCAGACAAGTCCTGACTCTTTTACCGCACGAAGCGTTTCGGCATATGTTTTCATACCGGCAATACCCATAGCTTCGTAGTAAGCAATCTGTACTTTACAGCAGCATGCGCTTTTTTCTGCCGCAATACGCCGTATGATTTCTTTGTTATATGTAAGAACTGCTTCCGGTGCGCTGCCGAATGTTTTAAGAAGTTTTTCCGGAATATAAGAAGGATCCGTATCAAGCCCGACACAGAGGGGACCGTTTGTCCCGGCGAGTTCCTGTAATTTCTGCATGTTGTGTTTCATGCAGAAAAGTATATCAGACTTCTATCTTGTTTTCCATAAGCCATCCGGTCAGTCCGAAGTATGCGGCTCCGAATACGGCAAAACGCCAGATATAATTCCAGAGCAGCTTTGCTGAATCCAGACTTTCAAAACGTATCCGGTCAATACCCAGAAAACCAAGACGTATCGGGATGTAGAACAGAAAAAACAGAAATACAAGAATAAGAAATTTATTCGGCTTTTTTGTATGGATAAACGCAGAATAAAGTGCATATGCACAGTTGATCGCAGCCTGGAGTACGACAAATAGAATGATTCCCATTGCAAAAATCTGCAGAGTGCTTGTCCAGTTATCGATAAGTACGTATTTATATATTTGACGGACACTTTCCCAGTATGTTTCTGTCCCGCTTGAGTTGTATACGACACCATTGACTGTTGTATGCATGACAAGACCTGCCGTCGGTCCCATGAATGACAGGTAAATTGCAGACGGAAGCGCATAAATAAGATATTCTGCTAGATTTGTCAACTGTTTGGCGAGCAGCAGCGTATAACTGTGCTCCGGAACAAGCAGCATAAGATAGTTCGTATCGCTGAAAAGCAGCGGACGAAGGTTTCCGCTGCCGCGTATGAGTGCATAAATTGGAACTGCCAGTGCACAGAATATGCCGACCCCGTACATAAACATTCCGAAAAAAGTTACGTGATTTGACTGTGTTTCGTATGCGATGAAATTTGTTATTGCGGCACCAAGCAGCACAATTGCAAGCACAATGCTTGTGTATAAAATACGGGATTTACTCGCTTTCCATTCCTGTTTAAAAGTAGCCTTCATTTTTATCTCCGTGTTCCTAACATCTGTCTCTGAACATCTGGATATATAATGCATCAATATCCATGCCGCGTTCTGTACGCAATTGTTGGGCGTCGCCGTACAGTATAACTTCACCTTCGCTGATAAAGCAGACGTCATTAAACATTTTTTCTATATCATGAACAAGGTGTGTACTTACTACAATTGAAGACTGCGGGTTAAATGTCTGTGCGATCATTGAAACGATTCGTTCACGTGCAACCGGATCAACACCTCCGAGCGGTTCATCCAGCAGGTACAATTTTGCCCTCCGTGAGAAGGAGAGTGTGAGATTAAGTTTTTCAATCATACCTTTAGACATATCGGATACAGGAACGTTTTTTTCAAGATGCACAAAATTGAGCATCTCGTTTGCTTTGTTTATGTCGAAATCGATGAAAAAGTCATGATAATAGTCGATTGCATCTGCCGCACTCATCCAGCGCGGCATGATATTACGATCGGGGAGGAAAGAGACGAGTTTTTTGCTTTCAATACCTACCGGCTTTCCGCATACACGTATTGTTCCACCGGATGCTTTCTGAAGTCCGGCGACAACTTTCATAAAAGTTGTTTTACCACTGCCGTTTGGTCCCATAAGTCCCAGAATATGTCCCGGTTCAAGATTCAGAGAAATATTTCTGAGTGCCGGTTTCATACCGTATCGTTTCTGAAGTCCTTCAACATATAGTATTGGTTCCATTACATTCCTCGTATCGGATATTATGATAATATACTCATTTTTATAAAATTATGATATATAAAAAACGCGCACAATTAATTTGATTTGCCGCGTACAAAGTACATGGTCATTGTACCTTTTCCCTTGACTTCCACAGGTTCTCTTTTTTCGTATATAAAATATTTTTTTGTACAGTTGTATGTTGATTCAGAAACGTTTAGCTGCATCTCATCGGACATTGTCTGCATGCGGAATGCTGTGTTTACGGTATCTCCCAGAACGTCATAAATATATTTACGTATACCGATAATCCCTGCCACTACATCGCCAGAACTGATACCGACTCTCATTTTCCATTTTATTTTTGAAAAATTATTCCGCTTATTCAGATAGTCCAGACATTCTATGCCCGCATTTACAATTTTTCTGGCATGATCAGGATCCTGTTCCGGTAAACCGCATACAGCCATGTATGCATCACCCATTGTTTTTATCCGCATACAGTTATATTTTTCAATAATAATGTCAAAATTGGTAAACATGTCGTCAAGCTCGTTTATAAGTGTTTCCGGCGGTAGTGTTTTTGCAATGCTTGTAAAACCAACAATATCGGTAAAAAGAACCGAAACGCTTCTGAAAAGTTCCGGTTCGGATTTTCCCCGTTCACGCAGATCATGGACAACTTTCGGCGGCAGAATATTAAGCAGCAGTTCATCTGATTTTTTATTTGCCGCTTTAAGAGCTTCGGTACTTTTGAAGTTTTGTATGATAAGCTTCCAGTGCATAAATGAAAGTATTTCTGCAATAATAATCAGGACAATAAGGTTCAGAAGATCCCTGTTAACTGCTTCTTTTCTACAGGTGAATAAAATAAGCAGTTGAGCAGTTTCACACCAGAAGAAAAAAAACGGATGAACTTCAAAAAATGCTAATATGACAAGAATTATAATAACCCAGACAAGATATCCTGCAACGATAATTTCACGTGAAAAAATATCATAAAGCTGCGGATTTGCTGCAATAGAGATATTTGCCACTCTGATTTTACTTGCTAAAATGTTATAGAGACTGAGTGCGTGAAAGAGAATAAATGAAATATAGACAGGCAGACGCTGCCATGCGCCGGTCTTTCCGTACGGCCTGTTACGGACGGAAAGACACCATACCATAAGGATTGTACTGAAAAGTGCAAAACAGCCGTAGTATATAACCGCGATGTTTCTGTGCTCCGGAGAATCATTATATACAGGAAGAATAAAAGACAATACTGTCATTACTGCACCGAAAAAAAAGGTAATCGGGAAAATTTTTATAATCCTGGTAATGTTTTTTCTTGTACTGATTCTCCAGCATTCATCAGGCATATGGTAACTGTTTTTAAAACGGTGTCCTATCCGGTTGAACAGATCAACGTCCATCAATGATTTCTCCGATATGCAGCATGGAAGTCTCACTGTACAAATCACACGGCATAATGAACGCTGCCTGAAATCTCAAGAGATCATCTGCAAGTGTATCCGGAGAAACGTTAAAACCGAGAGGTTTCAATATCCGCATGAGAAGCCCGAGAATTTCGACAGCAGTATCGTCTGCATCCTGTATCCTTACTGTCTGAAGCGTCTGTGCATAGGCCGTTGACTGTATTCCTGTCTGCAGCACTTGTGCCTGAAGATGCGTTTCCATTGTACTGCTTTTTTCCGGATTCAGTTTGCCAAGTAAGGAAAGCGCTGCACAAATAATTTCAGGAGATTCAAGAGAAAGATTCACATGTGTTTCCGTTTTTACAGCTGCAGCGCAAAGACGTTTTTTGTCCGGCTTCTGTTCCAGCAGCCAGTCAATCAGTCTGTCTCCGACAGGACCTGAATCAGGGCAGTGAAGTCTGAAGTCAGGACTGTCATGTACAGCTGCTTTATCATAACAGTCGGCTACGAGCTGCGAACAGAAATATGCTGTTGTCTTTCCCTGTACTGCAGGAAGAATTGAATCAAGCCATGCAGCCAGCGGATACAACAGAAGTTTCAAAAAAAGCAGCATACTTTCCCGTAGTATCGGATTACTCATTCCCTGCCTCCGGAATATGCAGAAAAGAGACGCAAGAACAGCCTGTGAATATGCATACGGCGCATTATCTTTAGGGGTGTCTTTTGAAACCGGCGGGAGATATTTCAGGATAACAGAACCGTCTTTTTCGCCCGGCACTCTCCGTACAGATATATGATAGCCGCTGGTGTAAATCGGGCTGCGGTACCGTACATACGGCATTGTTGATTCTACAACACCGTCCGGTTCCTGTGCTGCAAGGGCGGCATGTGTGCACATTGAATCTTCGGCAAAAATAATCAGCATATCGATAAGCATTCCAAAATTGCAGAGAAGGTTTTCTTTAGTCCATTCTTTAAATTCCGGTTTTTCCTGTAAAACATAGAGAAGAATATCTCCCGGTTTTACATCATTTTTTGAGATGATATTCTCAATTGTGCTGGAATTCGTCATTGTAAAATTCTCCTTCAAAGCGCCAAAACGACTACAGCGCATCAGGTCTTTTGATTCGGTTACACTATTATACGGTGCAAATAGTGACAGTTTTATTAAGTTTATGCTGATTTTATGTAAAAAGCAACAATAAAACAACTGAGACAATCGCGTGCTGCAAAAGAGGTGTTCTTTTTTTCTGAAAAATTATACGAAAAGGTTTTTCATAATTTGTTGTGCAGGCCATGGATGCAGTATGTTTTTATCCAATTTTACACAGGGATCGTAAGAAGGGTGTATTATAGTAATTATCTGATTTTTTTTACGGGAGGTCTCTATGAAACACTGCAGTATAATTATTTTAGTGTGTATCATGCTTGGTTCACTGTACAGCTCGTGCAATGCTGCTCACCGGAAAGTACAACCGCTGGTTTCACCTGTTGCAGGAACTCTTATATATGTTCCGACTGGGTACTACAGGCGCAGCAGCAGATTTTTTGATATCAGTATTGTCCGCAGATCGTTTTACATGTCAAAATATGAAATAACATATGATGATTTTTTTGATGTAACAGGGATGAAACTGACCGACAACACATCGGGCAGATATCCAGTCAAATTCGTTAACTGGTATCAGGCTGTCATTTTCTGTAACATGCTGAGTGAAAGAGAAAACCTGAAACCTGTGTACTCGATTAACGGATGTACTGATCCCAAAATATGGATCAAAAAGGTGAGTGGTTTTATACCCACGGGTCATACCGACCCGTATCTGAATACGGTCAATGCAGACTGGACTGCAGACGGATACCGGCTGCCGACTGAAATGGAATGGATATGGGCTGCGCGCGGGGCAGACAGTTCAAGAACTGATGATGAAATACCTTTTTCCGGATTTGACGGCACCGGCAGTCTTGGCGATTATGCCTGGTTCAAAGGGAACAGTTCCAGTACAAGTCATGAAACTGGATTAAAAAAACCGAATAAACTCGGATTATTTGATATGAGTGGAAATGTATTTGAATGGTGCTGGGACTGGTTTGGAGACACACCTCACGGGATTATTACATCATTGTCCCGCAGAGGAACCGGTTCCCGCAGCGGAGTCGCCCGTGTCATAAAGGGAGGCGGATGGAGGGATATCCCGTCGGAATTCGTACTGTCGTACCGGTGCGGCAGTTTTCCTTACGACAGAGATCATTATGTCGGGTTCAGAATCGTGAGAAACGGAAAGTAGGAATACATGTATTGTTCAAAATAGTGAATCATGTGTATAGTTGTGCAATATGCGGCGGGATAGTACAGAGAGGTAAATATGTATAAGGCGGATGACGGCAGATACGACGGGCGGATGCAGTACCTGCGCTGCGGCAGAAGCGGAGTGATGATGCCCCGGATAGCTCTGGGATTGTGGCATAATTTCGGTTCAGTGGATGATTTTGAGAATCAGAAGAAGATGATTTTTAAGGCGTTTGATCTTGGTATAACGCATTTTGATCTGGCAAATAATTATGGTCCTGTATACGGCAGTGCGGAAGAAAACTTCGGACGCATTATTCAGAGCGATTTAAAAAGTTACCGCGATGAGATTTTTGTCTCGACAAAAGCGGGATACGACATGTGGCCAGGCCCGTACGGTGATCACGGTTCGCGGAAGTATCTTATTGCAAGCATAGACCAGAGCCTGAAGCGCATGCATCTTGAATATGTCGATATATTCTATCATCATCGTCCTGATCCTGATACTCCGCTTGAAGAAACGATGGGTGCCGTAAGTGATATTATAAAGAGTGGAAAAGCATTGTATGCCGGTATTTCAAATTACAAGAGTGAACAGACACGTGCAGCGGCTGCAATTCTTGCTGAAAACGGGACGCCGCTGCTTATTAATCAGTTCAGATACAATATGTTCGACAGATGGAGTGAAGCAGATCACCTTACGGACACGCTTGCGGAAATCGGTGCAGGATCAATCACGTTCAGTCCGTTAGCACAGGGACTGCTGTCCGATAAATATCTTAACGGGGTTCCGGAACATAGTCGTGCATCGCTTAATCATTTTCTAAAAACAGACAGCATTACACCGGAAAAAACAGGAAAAGTGCGGAAGCTGAATGAGATTGCCCGTGACAGAAGTCAGTCACTTACGGAAATGGCCCTCTCATGGAATCTGCGGAACAATAAAGTAACAACCGTTCTTATAGGAGCTCATAATCCTGAACAGATAGAGGAAAATGTGAAAATTATTCAACACCTGAACTTTACGCAGGCTGAGCTTGATGGCATTGATTTGATATTGAACAACGAGTGAGTGGGTATGAACACAACCGTAGAAAAAGACATTCAGAAGCAGTTGTTTGCACTGAAGGATACGAAGTATCGGATATTTCAATGCAGACTTATGCCGAATATTGCGCCGGAACGAGTTATCGGTGTACGGACTCCGGCACTGCGCACTCTGGCAAAAGAAATTGCAAAAACACCTTGTGCTGCTGAGTTTATTTCAGTTTTACCGCACGAATATTATGAGGAAAACAATCTTCATGGTTTTATTATTGAAACGATAAAAGATTTTGATGAAGCAGTGCGTGCGGTAGAGGAGTTCCTTCCATATGTTGATAACTGGGCGACGTGTGATCAGATAAAACCGAAAGCGTTTAAAAAAAATATTCCCGAACTGTATAATAAAATAAAAGAGTGGATTAAATCCGGGAGAACATATACGGTCCGTTTCGGACTCGAAATGCTTATGAACGTCTTCCTTGATGAAAATTTTATACCTGAATCCCTGAAACTTGTATCTCTCGTCCGCTCTGACGAATATTATGTAAATATGATGGTTGCGTGGTATTTTGCAACAGCACTGGCAAAGCAGTATGAAGCGACTGTCCCTTATATTGAAAAAAACAAACTTGATATATGGGTGCATAACAAGGCAATTCAGAAAGCCGTTGAAAGTTACCGGATTACCGCTGGTCAGAAACAGTATTTGCGGACATTAAAAAGAGTATAAGCTTAATCCTGCGTGCCGGCAGAGGTTTATGACAAATAAAACTGGTCAAATCAATGACAGTATTATATAATAAAAGAAGAAGAGGGACCGTGCCGTACGAAATTCATTATGACATTTCAGCAGTTATAATCATTCTCATTCTACTGTATGTTTTTTATACATATAAACGTTTTTTTTCAGTACGTTCCAAAGTTTATCTGGCGATTCTTTTTAATTCTCTTGTTGCAATAGTTCTGGATTTAGTCACATGCTATACGATTCAATATTTTCCGCCGGAGCTGGACATATGGAATAATCTTCTCTGCGTTGTACATATCACTTTTACTAATTCAATTCCGATTCTGTATTATTTATACATATGGTTAATGACGCATGTTAGAACAAACCTTTCTACAAGAAAGAAACTGCTTATACTGTTCATAAGCTTGTATGAGTTTATAACGATTTTAACATCTCCTCTTACAAAATATGTTATGTATTTTGATGCAGGAGGTTCTTATAAACATGGTCCGGGTATGACGGTTCTTTATATAATCGGAGTACTCTTTGTGTTTGCAGGACTTTATCAGATTATAAAATACAGAAAAAGCCTTGATATCGGCCAGCGGTCGGTATCAATTTTTTATTCGGTAGTAACTGCTGTTACTGCAGTTGTTCAATATTTCAATCCTTACCTGCTGTTGACCGGATTTGCAATTGCTGTTTCGCTTTTTCTTACATATCTGAATCTGCAGAATCCCCTTGAATTTGTAGACAGTAACACTGGGGCCTATAACAGGATAGCATTTAAGGAAATTATTTTTTCAAAACTGGATGCAAATCAGGAATGTTCTTTAGTTGTCGTAAAAATAACGAATATTGACAGTATAAAAAAACAGTTTGGTATTGAAAACGGTTACTATATAATACGGCAATATACAAAGCGTCTGAATGAAATCTGCAAAACCCGGCTCTTATATCATCTTTTTGGCTGCTGTTACGTTTTTGTCTGCCGGAATAAGAAAGAATCATTTGCCAGAATTGATGCTATTACAAATTCTACCCATCATCCGTTCGAAGTAGATACAAACCAGATGGGTGTTAATAAAATAAAATATTCACCTGCAACAGAGCTGTTTCTTCTGGAAAATGTTTTAAATTTAAAAAAAATGAGTCATATAACGATCGATGATATTATCGGACTTGTCCGGTTTGCTGTTACGCAGCCTGTTAATAATAAGAATGTAATTAATTACATAGATGATGCAGTAATCAGGCAATATCACACAAACACAATGGTTCAGAAGACAGTGCAGTATGCTATTGAAAATGAATCATTTGAAGTATTTCTACAGCCTATATTTGATTTGCGTTCAAAGAAATTTGTCGGAGCAGAATCACTTGTCAGGTTAAAAGATTCCGACGGCAACTATATACCTCCCATGTCATTTATTCCCGACGCAGAAAAAAACGGAGATATTTTCAAAATCGGTGACATTGTACTTAAGAAAACCTGTGAGTTTATTAACGAATCTCATCTGTCTGAAGCCGGCATACGTATAGTGAATATTAATCTTTCCATGATGCAGTGTATGCAGGACGGAATTGTAGAACATCTTGTAGAACTTATAAAGAATTACAATGTTCCCATAAACATGATTCAGTTTGAGATTACTGAAACCATGATAGAAAATGATCCTGAACGTCTTTCAAAGGTTCTGGACGATTTTGATTTTTACGGAATACCTGTTGCACTGGATGATTTCGGAACCGGATATTCGAATACATCGCGTCTTATGCATTACCATTTTGCAGAAGTGAAATTCGATAAAAGTCTTATTGATACGGCTGAAAGCGATACCGGTAATCTGATTTCGCTGAAGTATCTTATGGGTATGGTAAAGGAAGCCGGTATGCTTGTGCTTGCAGAAGGAGTTGAAACACTTGATGTTTCAAAGAAACTTGAAAGTTTCGGCTGCGATTTGATTCAGGGATATTATTATGCAAAACCAATGCCCTTCAGTCAGTTTGCTGAGTTTATAAAATCTAAACAGCAGGATCACTGAGAATATAACAAAATCATGTACGATTCGGGGCTGCTATTTTCGGGTTATGATTCTTTCCGCGATATAAAAGATCAGCTGTATGAGTGAACACATAATAAGATAAATAATAAAAATATCGATATATGCTTCTATATAGTTATATCCGTACGATGCTTCAATTTTTGCAATTGCGGTAATATCCTGCACTGTCATGAGGAAAGAGAGGGATGTTTCTTTAAAAAGATTAACGGTGAGTGTCCCTAGATTCGGTACTGCTTCGACGACAGCCTGTGGCATAATAATAAGCCGGAATGCCTGGCTTTGTTTCATACCGAGTGCGTATGAAGCATCGAACTGCCCGTTATCGACCGTCGAAATAGATGCGCGTATTACCTCTGACAGCATGACCGACGTGTGCAGTGAAAAAACAACAACGGCATAAATGACAGGGTGTGTGTTGAAAATGTTGAATGAACTGCCTGTTCTGACGGCGGCTGCGTTAATGAGGCTTGGCAGCAGACTGTATATAAACAAAATCTGTATAACGATTGGAGTTCCGCGTATAAAAGAAATGAAGATACTTATGATCTGTGAAAGAATTTTTATATGATACAGACGTGCAAGGGCCATATAGTACGCAGGAATTACGGCAAACAGCAGCGACAGTATTGTTATTTCCAGAGATACGGGAATTCCCTTTAATGCGAGCATGAATGTTTTTGTAAGAAACGGCAGATTAAGTCCCATGTGTTTTATGCCTTTAGAGAACGTTTCTCATCGGGAAAAGTTTTCCCGCGCATCGTCCGCTGTTCGAATATCCCTGCAATTTGTTCTATGATGATAGAAAGACCCCAGTAAATTACAGCAAGTGCAATATATACTTCAAGTCCGTGAGCACCGTAATTCCGCGCGACAATAACGTCAGTCTCTCCCATAAGGTCAATAAAACCGATTGTGAATGCAAGGGCACCCTGTTTAAGCAGTGCTATTACTTCGTTACAGAAGACAGGTATAGCTGCAGTAAGTGCCTGCGGGATAATGATGAGATATGCTGTCTGGAACGGTGTAAATCCACAGCAGAAGGCGGCGTCTTTCTGCCCCGTATCGACCGCACTGTATGCAGCGCGGAACAATTCACACATGGCAGCAGCGAACAGCAGCGACAGCGTAATTGTTACATACAGAAGTTTTCCGTTATATCCTGTACGAATGCCTGTCAGTGATTCAATAAGTTTCGGAAGTCCGTAGTAGACGATGAAAAGAAGTACGATCGACGGTGTACAGCGGATTATGTGTACATAGACGACTGAAAACGAGCGTGCAGTACGGGAGGAAGATAATCGTGCCCATGCAAGCAGTGCACCGCATACGGTACCGCAGATGACAGATAGAATCATCACCTGCAGTGTTCTGCCGATGAATGGTACAAGTTCATAGAAATAACGTACAATATAGACGGGATCAAATGGACGCATCTCGTCACAGCATACTACTTCTGGACGTATTTTGAAACATCTTCGCCAAAATATTTATTGGCTAGCTCTGTATATTTTCCGTTTTCATGTATTATAGTGACAGCTTTGTCGTAATCCACAGCAAGTTCCGTTTCATTTTTATTGAAAAGAGGCCATGTCGGAATTGCTTTATAGACAACATATGAAAGTTTATCTGCAAACTGATGGTAGGCTCCATCCTCTGCAAGTACATTCCGTTTATATGCAACCTGAAGGTCAAAAAATCCGTCGTACCGTTTTTCAAGTACCCATGTGTACGATTCGGGAATATTGAAAACATCTGATGGTATGAGTTTTATCTGAGCATCAGGATGAGCGTTGTTAAAGTCAGTAATAATCGAATACTGTGCGGATTGAGGCGAAATAGGAACAAGTTTTCCGCTGTATTTTGCAAAACTTTCAAGATCATGTATTTTGTCCGAATCCTCCGTACGAAACGTTAAACCGATAACGCTTGCACCAAGATAGTTTTGCGGGAAAAGGTATTTTGTCCGACGTTCGTCTGTAGACCAGGCACCTTTTATACCGACCGCATATTTTCCTGTTTGTACACCGATGAGCAGATCATCGTCCGAGGTAGGAACGAATTCGATTTTATACTGCGGATACATGTTTCCTATTTCTTTCCAGACAGCGACTTCAATCCGTCTGATTTACCATTTTTATCAATAAATACATACGGAACATACGTCTGCGTATGCGCAACATATATTGTCCGGGTACCACCGGTAGTCTGCATTACAGCCGGTCCCTGCTTTTTACTGCATCCCGCGATCGTAAGGGCAGAGAATACAGTAATGATAGTAGTCAGTATACAGATTTTTTTCATAGATGCTTCCTTTAAATAGTGAACCGATTTTCCAGTTTTTTGATGGGAAAATAGTATGATTAACTGTACAGATAGTCAACTATTTATACAGGGCTGTTTTCTTCAGAGTTTCTTTTCCATGAGCCAGAACATCCCTTTTGTCCAGTTTGCTTCACCTGCTTTCCGGAACCCCAGATGGCTGTACAGTGTAAGAGAGGCCGCATTTCCCGAAAATGCATCGAGCCTGATTACATTAAAGGAATGTAACTTCCCCCATTCTTCAACTGCTCTCATAACCGTTTTTCCGAGTCCTTTGTTCTGAAAGTCCGGATGGATGCAGAGCCGGTGAACAATAAGCGGACGGTCGGACTGATATTTCCATTGTGCGCTGGTATACTGTTCGTCGTATTCAGTGGAAAGTACGACACAGGCAGCAATTCGTCCTGATCCTCCGTCTCGTACACAATATAATTCTTTTTTCTGCTGATCAGCCGTAAGTACGTCTTTACTCGGATACCAGTTAAAATCCCAGAAGTGCATGCCGCATTCATCAAGATGTGCGATTGCGGCTTTGTACAATTCATATATTTCAGGAAGGTCGGAAATTGATGCAGTGGTAAGTTCTGCAGATTCTGTTTTATTCATATAGTAAATATACATAGTATTACGGAAAGCGTCACATATTAAGGAATGATAAATGACTGTCCGGCGGACTAATCAATATCCCTGACGCACGAATAACTTTATCAGTTGAATAAAATATGCTATACCGGAGTAATGAAAATAAGACCGCATCATCTCCTGTGTACACGTTCGTTCAGGGGCAGAGGATATTCCGATTTTTTTATTGATAACATGCGCAGAGTTATTGACCGGCTGAAAAATAACGCCGACGTTGAAATATACTGCGGAATGGACTGTATCTGTTCAGCGTGTCCCGAAAACAAAAATGGTATATGCAGTTCGCAGGAAAAAGTCACGATGCTTGACAGTCATACCGTAAAATACCTGAAGCTGGACAAAGAGAATTATTTATACAGCGCTATAGAAAATATAATTGCAGAACACCTGAGTGAAGATGTCTATAATATGATATGCGGTAACTGTGAATGGAAAAAGCAGGGAATATGTACGTACGCTGATGTACGGAAACGATTCAGTGAGCAGACAGACTTCAGTCGTCAGCAGCAGTTCTATCCGGAGTAGAAATGAATTTCGAAACATGTTACAACAGATCTGATGCAATCCTGATGGAAGGTGCGGTTGCGGAACGAATAAAACACGAGTTCAATATAAAACTTGATGAAAAAACGGCACTGGCGGGCTTGATATATACAGAAAAGGGCAGATCCGCTTTAACTGCAATCTATACAGAATATCTTCATATTGCAGAAAAATATCAGCTGCCGTTTATAGTTACAACACCTACCCGGCGGGCAAATTATATCCGTGTAAAAGAAGCAGGATATGATGAAAAAATCATATATGAAAACGCAGTGTTCTTACGGAATTTACAGAAAAATGCCGGAACGACGATGTTTACCGGCGGATTAATGGGATGTAAGGGCGATGCGTATACTGCCTCAGAAGTTCTGTCTGCGGAAGAAGCATATGACTTTCACAGATGGCAGGCGGACCTTCTCCGTGATGCAGGCGTCGACTTTTTGTATGCAGGGATAATGCCGGCTCTGCCGGAAGCAGAAGGTATGGCTGAAGCAATGGCACATACAGGCCTTCCGTATATCATAAGCTTTATGATACGGAAGGATGGGAAGCTGCTGGATGGAACAACCATCAGCGATGCGATACAAAAAATAGATGCTTTACCAGAACGGAAACCGGTATGTTATATGTCGAACTGTATTCATCCGGTAATTCTTGAACAGGCTTTAGCGCATCCGTTCAACTGTACAAGATTTGTAAAAGAACGGTTTCACGGAATACAGGCAAATACAGCAGCTCTTTCTCCGGAAGAATTGAATAATTCTGCAGAATTAATAACTTCAGACGGAGCAGCGCTTGCAGACGAAATAATGAATTTAAGAAAATTTGCAGACATAAAAATATTCGGCGGATGCTGCGGAACTGATGCAACCCATATGGAAGAAATTGCAAAAAGGATTTCGGCCTGTTAATTTTCTATAACTTATACAGATAGATTGTAACTAAGGAGTAGTATGAACAGAAATAAAGGAATCGGACGATGCGGACTCGCCTGCTGTCTTTGTACCGCAAACGAAGGAAACTGTCCGGGCTGCAGAAATGACGGATGTCCCGATATGGACTGGTGTCTTCAGTATACGTGCAGCAGAAAAAAAGGATTACACGGCTGCTGGGAATGTGATGATGTTCCGTGCAGCACGGATAATCTTACCGAAGATCAGCTTTCTGCGGTTGAAGAGTCGTCTGTGCATAAGAAAAACATGTTTGCAGGTCTTAAGATGCGGGCGTTCACCCTTTTTGTAAAGCAGTACGGCGAAGAAAAACTTATGGACTGCCTTGAACGGAATGAAAAAGCCGGTGTCGTCTATCACGATCCCGGCTCTCTCTCCGGGGATTACGACCGGTGCGCAGATGAAAACGCTGTGTTCAATTTACTGCTGAACGGAAAATAAACTCCGGCTTTACGCCTGAAGTTCCGTAATAATTCCCTCAAGCTTTTTTTCTGACAGAATTTCATGGGTAATAAAACTCCCGTTATGGAAAAGGCTGAACGTCGTGAACGGCGACGGAGCCTTTTGTGCCTGTGTAATTATTTTCATGGGGACTTCTCCTTTTCCGAAGTGTATCATACTTAGTATTAAAAAAGATTTATAGTGAGAGTTTATGCAGGCTGTCGGTAATCTGGACAGAGCCCGACAACACACTGTACTATAACTGTTATGCAGACGGACTTTAACAAAAAATTACAGCAGCTGAGAAAAGAAAACGGACTTACACAGGAACAGCTTTCTGAAAAGCTGCACATATCGCGTACGGCGGTGTCAAAATGGGAAAGCGGCAGAGGATTTCCCAATATTGAGGCATTGAAAAATATTTCTACGCTCTTCGGAGTTCCTCTCGACGATCTGCTCTCTGACGGAGAAATCAGTAATATTGAACAAAAAGATAATCCCAAAAATAAAGATGGACCCGCTGTTTTTATTTTCGCCCTCTGCGATTTTGCTGTCCTGTCGTTCATAGTTCTGCCGCTTTACGGAGAAGATACAGGCAGCTATATCAAGGCTGTCAATCTGCTTCACTATACAATGATTCCGTACATGAAGGTGTCTTTTTATCTGATGATACTGATTCTCAGTATAACAGGTATTTTTGAAGCAGTTGTCAGATATAAAGGGACTCAGAAACTGCAGCATAAGATTATGGTTTATTCTCTCATATTGCAGTCGCTCTGTATTTTATTGTTTGCAGCAGCCAGAGAACCGTATGCAACATCGCTTTTATTCATATTCCTTCTCATAAAGATCAGTTTTCTGTTCAAAAAAAAACAGTAAATAACTGTTTTACAGGCAGATGACACGAAAAGTATCAGTAAAATCCTCTTGTTTTAACGGAATGTGACGAATCGTTTCTTGGAACACACTCCCGCGTACGGCATACTGCCTTTGCAGAAATATTACAGGAGGCATGACCGCTGCACGTCTGCGGCTGTCAGATAAAGACAAAATTATGAATCGAATTGAACTACTCGGAAAAAGCACGGCTGTATGCCTGCTGCTGCTGTCATCGGTTATTCCGCTTCGGGCTCTTGATACGGCCGACTCGGACGCGGAGATTTATACAGGCAGTCTTTTCAGACTATCACCGGTAACAGACGGAGTACTGCTGGGAACAGGCCTGGCACTTGATATAACAGCAAAAATCACGGAAAACAAACTGTCTCAGATTTCGTTCGCGGACGAAAACGGCTTTGATACGTCGTGCGTGAATCAACTGGACAGACTGTTCATGATGCCGTATTCAAAGACGATCGATTATACATCGACAGTCTTAACATGTACGACAATGCTTACACCAGTACTGCTGCTGACAACCGGAAAGAAAGAATGGCTTACGATAGGGACAATGTACGCCGAATCGCTGATGTTTTCCTGGGGTATAAAAGAGATGATGAAAAACGGTATATCACGATACAGGCCGTATATGTATGAATCGTCTATCCCTGCGGATAAAGCGGAAAACGATGACTGCATGCAGTCGTTTCCGTCGGGGCACACGTCACTTGCATTTACCGGTGCTTCATTTACGACATTTGTTTTTTGTCGTTATTATCCTGATTCACCGTGGACAATTCCCTTTATTGCAGGTTCGTACACACTGGCTGCGGCGACCGCTGCGCTCAGAATTACTGGAGGAAACCATTATCTGACAGATGTTCTTGCAGGTGCCGTGGTCGGTACCGTTTCTGGGCTGCTGATTCCGTGGCTGCACACATCTGTCTTTCAGAGAAAAAACAGTAAGGCGGGAACTGTAAAGCTGTATGCATTTGAAGCAACACTGTACGGCATAGACGTAGTAATCAGATTTTAGAACGTTACATCAATCTGTACAGAGCGTTCTGTTACCGGTGCGGAGGAACTGCCGGTTCCTGCTCATTCAGCTCTATGAATGCGGCAACGGCTCTTAAACCCCGTATATAATGACACCTATACCGATTAAGCTTATGCAGAATTCAATATCCTGCAGAATAGTGTTTATGCATTCTCGCATTACACCAGTGTAAATGATACGGCTTCGTGTTGTAAAGAAAAAAAATCAGATCTTCATGTATATTGAGAAAAAAAGTCGGGTGCGGGTTTCGGTTATCGTGTATAGTTACGGTATGAACTATTACGAACGAATTGACCGGTCTGTTTCGTTTATTGAGTCTCATCTTGCCGAAAATTTTTCCATTGAAGACGCTGCTGATGCCGCATACATGAGCGTGTCTCATTTTTATCGTATGTTTCTTTCCATCGCCGGATTCACGGTTAAAGAATACATACGGCGAAGGAGAATAGCGTGTGCCGCGGAAGAACTGAACGCAGATCCCGGCATCCGTATCATAGATACGGCGGTAAAATACGGATACACAAGTGCAGATGCATTTACGCGCGCTTTTAGGGAAGAATTCGGCATGAATCCATCAGAGCTCAGGAACTGTACCGATACGCAGTTCCTGAAAGGTTTCAGGAGAATTTCCATTATGGATGAATATTTTGAACTCACAGGCGGAGACATTGTAAAGGACTATCCGGATATAAAACTGCTCAAAAAACTGCAGGATATGAAAGTCGCGTGTTATAAATCCTTCGGTCCGGAACCGGAAAACCACGCATTTGCAGAAATGAAAAAATGGGTGATGAAGAACGGGATAAGGTTTAACGCAAAGAATGAAAACGGAGAAAGTGCATACAGAATTTTCGGATTCAATAATCCCGATCCGACGAATCCGGCATCTGACGAAACGTACGGGTATGAAGTCTGCGTCACAATAGACGACGGTCTGTACGAAAGATTGCATGATGCGCCGGAATACGGTAGTCACGAGGATTATCCGGAAGTCATGCGCAAAACGATTTACGGGGGAATGTTCGCGGTCGTTTCGATAAAGCGTGACGAACACAACGACGTCGGAACGGGCATTATGAAGGGATGGCAGCGGTTCAGTACATGGCTTGAGCTGAGCAGGTATATGTGGGATTCCCGGCAGTATCTTGAAGAGCATCTGGGGTTTTCCGACGACAATGAACATACGGGCGGAGTTGATTTATATATGCCGGTCCGCAGCCCTTCACGGAAAACAGCAGCTTTTGTACATCCTGTCCCGGAAACGATAGAGCCTGTACGCACCGCATACTACCGCGTTGCAGGCAGCGACAGTGAACAGGCTGCACGGGAGGCATGGCAGGTAATGCTTTCGTTTGCAGAAAAACACAGACTTGATCCGGCAGCCTCACGTATATTCATGTTCGGCAGCGGTTTTGATCCGAATCCTCCGTTCTTTCATGAAATTATGATTACCATTCCCGACGGTCTGACGTTCAGCGACAGTCTTGTTAAAGAAAAAGTATTTCAGGGAGGAAATTATATGACCGTCATGACTGATTTGAAGCACCTGCTTGAAACATGGGGCACGATGGACCAGTGGCGGAAAGAGACAAAAACGAAAGCCGGAAAGTTTCAGTGGGTGGAAGAATGGTTCCTGCCGGGATTAGCGTTCCCCGAAACGGGAATCAAAGTCTGGTATCCGGTACAATACCGGGAAGAATAACAAAAACGGATGCAGATGGAACCGTATTTTACCGTTTTCGCAGCATATTTTTCCATCTGCTGCAGTCGTTCAGGTGCAGTATAAGATGACGTGTCGGCGGCATAAGCAGCAGACCTGTAATGTCTTTGCCCCCCCAGTAATCGAGCAGCCACACGGAATCAGGCTGCGTCGTTACTCCTCCGGCTGCAAGAACGGCATCCAGACTGCTCTTATTAACAGGGCGTTTCATGTCGTCGGAAGTCAGTGCCGATACAATTTCCCGTGTCCGCTGACCGACGTCATTCCGGTATGCAATAAGCGCGGAAAAGCATACCTGCGTACTGAATGTACGTATTTCTTCCTGTGTAAGTGCATTTCCCGTATCCGTTATCGGTGAGCTGATTTTTCTTCTGACTGATTCAGTCAATACCTGCCGGTTTTCTGCAACAAGAATATTCATTGTTAAGTCTTCAATACGGGCCATATGCCAGAGTGCCCAGCAGATCGTTTCACCGTTTTTTTCGGGCATTGCCGAAGCTTCTTCTGCGGAAAGATCTCCGAACAGGCTATTAACTTCGTTCGGCGGAGTTCCGCTTACTTCAGACAGATGAAGCGATGCATGCAGTTCAAGAAAAAGCCGTACTGCTTTGTCAAACGATGTTCTTTTTCTGATCAGTTTACTGAGTTCCTTATGTTTTTCACTTAGGCCTTCTCCAAAATATTTCATTATAGTAGTATATCATGTTCTACGGTATAACGCCTGTCAAAATCTGCTTTATTTCGTCAGGAAGACAAAAGTAACCATAAAATGACAGGAACGTACACATCACGTGCAGTATAGTACATACTGTCAGGAGGTCAGCATGGAATGGACGGAAAGTCTTAAGCGGGCAATTTCGTATATGGAAACGCATCTGTTTAATGATATCGACGGATACGATGTGGCGGAAGCAGTGCACATTTCGCCGTTTTATTTCCAGAAGGGATTTAAACTTATGACCGGCTGGTCCATAGCGGAATATATACGGTACAGGAGACTTTATCTCGCAGCGCTTGACGTGATTGCTGCGGACGACAGGGTCATCGATATTGCATATAAGTACGGCTATGAAACTCCTGAGAGTTTTACAAAGGCATTTACGCGTTTTCACGGTGTATCGCCCATGCAGATGAAAGGCGATGCCCACAAAATAAAACTGTTTCTGCCGCTTACAATTTCCATAGTTATCCAAGGAGGAAGCGAAATGGACTACAAAATTGAAAAAATGGATGCGTTCAAGGTAATAGGGTACGAACGGGATTTTTCTTTCGAAGATGCATACCGGGACATACCTGAATTCTGGACTGAATTCATGACAAACTGTTTGCAGCACAAAAATCAGGAACAGATACAGTCTGTCATTGAAAAATGCATGATCGGTGAATTCGGTGTATGCATCGACGATAAGCCGGAAACGAAAAAGTTTACGTACATGATTGCAGGAAGATACGACGGGGGAACTATTCCTGCCGGAATGCGGGTACTTGAAATACCTGCAGCACAGTGGGCTAAGTTCCGCTGTGTGGGTCCGCTGCCCGGAGCACTACAGGCGGTGAACACGGAAATATTTAAAAACTGGCTGCCGGGCAATCCTGATTATGAAATGTCGACGCCTCTTAACATCGAGTGGTACTCAAAAGATGACGGCAGTAAACCGGATTACGAAAGTGAAATCTGGCTGCCAGTGAAACAAAAGTAACACTACATAATAAAAAATTTTGTTTGTCCCTGTATTATAGGGCCTTAATGAGTATCAACCGCTTCAACGCAAAAAAGGGAAAAAAATATGATAAAACCAATGACAACATTGTTTATGCTGATGTCCGTTGATGGAAAAATAAGTACGGGATCAATCGATGATCGCGATGTAGATAAGGATTTCCCGCATATTGAAGGAATCTCAAAAGGATTAACTCAATATTATGATATTGAGAAAACGACTGATTTGTTTTCGATGAATAGTGGAAAAGTTATGGTAAAAGTAGGCGCAAATAAGCCAAAGGAAAATATTGGTAAAATACCAGTAAGTTTTATAATTATTGATAATCAACCTCATTTAAATGATATTGGTGTAGATTATTTTATAAGGATGTCAAAAAATTTTTATTTGGTTACAACAAATAAAAATCATCCGGCCTTTCAGAGAAAAAAAGAAAGTAATTTACATATTATATATTATAAAGATCATATTGATTTTATTAATTTATTTGAGAAGCTGAAAACTGTTTATAAAATAGACCAAATGACTATTCAAACAGGAGGAACATTAAATTCAGTTTTATTACGAGAGAAATTAATAGATAAATTGAATATTGTGATAGCTCCTGCATTGATTGGAGGCAAGGATACTGCGACACTTGTTGATGGGAAATCACTTCAAGAATTAAGAGAACTTGAATATATAAAAGCACTGAAATTAATTAATGTTATTAAGCTGGATAATTCTTATTTGCAATTAAAATATGAAATAATAAACGATACAAAGTTGATTTAGTTGAAAATATATCTGATTGTTTTTACAATTTCACTGATATATCCGGCAGAATATTTTTTCTGTTTTTTTTCTTTTTGTAAAGAGATGCATCTGCCTCTTCCAGCAGATATTTCAATACATACTGTTTCTTCTCCGGCGAGAAAAAAGTATAACCAAGACTTATAGAAAGCACAAATCCTGCATTGGCAGACTGATTCCATTTACTGCATGCCTCATTCAACTTTTGCTGTATAAAATGGAATTTTTTTTCATTCAATTCCGTTGCTATTATAACAAATTCATCTCCTCCCAGCCGCCCGATAATATCTGTAGAACGAAATGAATTCCGCAGGAAATCCGCCTCCATTTTTATTGCATAATCGCCAGAGGAATGACCGAATGTGTCGTTTATTTTTTTAAGTCCATCAATATCACCAAATAAAACCATTCCTGACTGAGACATTGCAGATGCAATTTCCAAAGTTTTCTGCCCAAGCAGCATTATTCCCCTGCGGTTTAAAAGCTGAGTCATTTCATCGGTCAGCGAGATATGATTTACAAGCTCATAATCCTTTTCAAGTTTTTTTCTCTCTGATTCTACTTTCGTAAAATTAAATGCTGAAGCCAGCATCGAAGAAAACATTTTACATATCATTGCATAGACCGTTATATCATAACTGCCCAGTCTGAATACAATATACCCGTAATTGACTGTATTACAGAATAAAGAAACTACAAACATTTCATTTCCGGAAAGTATACCATCAGGCAGCATCTGTTTCTGAGGATTAAAATACAATGTATGTTCATCTCCGCATGTCTGAAATTCCCTGGCTGTATCGAATGCAGAGAAAAGAAATGCCTTCTCCGGCAGTGGGAAAAATTCAAACGGATCTGCTGCAATAGGATTCTGAAACAGACAGACAGCTGCAGCAGGTATGTCGAATCCCATAAGGTCACTGTTTATTCTGTGGCGAAGTGTTTCAATCGTCATATTACTCTGTACATTTGAAAAAAGTTGTACAACCTTTATGAACTGTTGTCGTTTCTGGCACCATTCGGTAGCATTATACTCTGTCTGCTTTCTGCCATCCGTGCTTATGCAGCTACAACCACAGGATCTGCGGTATACAGGTCTGGACGGTACACGTGTACATACAGGAACAGAATCTTTTTTTAAAGAATGAAAAATTATATCAGCTGCTGCATATCCCTGCCCTTCAATATTCTGATTGATGGTAGACAATGAAGGATTGATATATAAGGACCTCTCAAGATCATCATATCCGGTAACTGCAATATCTTCCGGTATCCGTATATTTCTCTGTTTCAAAAAATCAATACATGCATATGCCATATCATCATTCAATGCAACGATCGCATCAAAATCAATGCATTCATGCTGTTTCTCATAAATTGTCAAAGCCTGCAATGCACTTTGATATGTAAACAGACCATACAGCAGGAGCGAATCGTCAACAGGTATATCATGATCCTTCAGAGTCCTTCTGTATATCTCCGTACGTTCTGCACCTTCTTCGGAATTACCCGTAACGCCCATTAGTGCAATCCGTTTAAAGTGATGTTTTTCGATAAGATGGCTGATCAGATTCCCGAATCCCATACAGCAGTCTGATATGAGAGACGGTATACCCGGAAGAACAGCCCCTACACTTACAACAGGAAGCGGACGAAATGAATTAATATATGAAGTTAAATAATCCGTACTTGCTTTTTCAAGTTCAGCACCGGACGCAAAAATCAAACCGTCAATATTAGCGGCAGTCAGATGAGCAGCAACGGAAAGATATTGATAGTCGGTTGAAAATTCCTTATTACATAACTGGCCAATAGGAAAAACCAAAACAGTCATGTGATTTTTTTGACAATAAGACAAAACGCCATTGTATAATTTTTGCACATATTCGGACGAGATATAATCCACAACAAGTCCAATTCTATACTTACCTTCTGCCATAGTATAGAAAGTATATCAATGCTCAGAAAAAATGGCTAGTTTTATCCCGTAATCTGCTCTACCTGCCATAAAAAAACAATAAATGACAGGATATTAATTATCGATTTCCATAAGCTTCTGTTGACTCTCCACTTACGGCAGACTGTAGGATGGCAGACAGTCAGGAGGTATGAGAACTATGGAATCTTCAGAACTGGTAATTGAAGTACGGAATGTTGTAAAAACGTATCCGGCAGGAGGACACGGCAGGCATACGCGGCCGGAAGTTCAGGCGCTCAGAGGGGTAAGTCTTTCCGTACACAGAAACGAAATTTTCGGAATCATCGGAGAAAACGGTGCAGGTAAATCGACGCTGTCGGAATGCATGACTGGTCTTCAGCAGTGCAGCAGCGGAACTATCAGCATACTTGGTATGAATCCTGCCGATACAGCAGCGTCATCACGCAGAGCGCTGCTGAACAAAACGGGAATCCAGTTACAGCAGACAAAGTTTCCGGACAAAATACGTGTGCGGGAAATGTGTTCATTATACGAGGGACTCTACGAAACACCTGCGCCTTATGAAGAACTTCTCGACAAATTCGGGCTGCAGCAGAAACGGAATATGCCGGTATCGGCACTTTCCGGAGGACAGAAACAGCGGCTGGCAGTCGTTCTTGCACTCATTCCGCAGCCGCAGATTCTGTTTCTGGACGAGCTGACGACAGGGCTTGATCCGAAAGCCCGACATGCGGTATGGGACGTTATTAAATCCCTTCAGCAGAACGGTATGACAATTCTGCTTACGTCGCACTTTATGGACGAAGTGGAATACCTGTGTACGCGGATCGCCGTCATGAAGCAGGGAAAAATATGCGCGGAAGGCACACCCTCGTCGCTTATGGAAGAACATCACTCGAAAAATCTTGAGGACCTTTTTCTTCTGTATATGGCGAAAGAGAATGAAGACAAATCTATTAACAAATTCGGAGATGAAGCATGAAAAACAACAATGCATTCAGAGCACTGTTCTGTACGGAACTCAAACTTATTATCCGTGACGGGAATATTATTATATTCGGCATCATAATACCGGTTGCGGTTATGTTCGTCATAGGACTGCTTGTTTCAAAAGAAGAACTTACGGCATCGTATGCCGGAGTCGCAGGCATAGCAGTCCTTGCAACGGGATTCATGGGAATACCGGCAACACTTGCCCAGTACCGGCATGACGGCGTACTCCGGCAGTTCAAGGCGACGCCGCTTAATCCGTTCATGCTGCTTGTTGTCGATACGATACTTGAAGTTTTTTTTGTGCTTGTTTCGTGCGCGCTTGTTTCATGTGCCGCATATTTTGTATTCCATGTGCATGTTGCGTCTCCCGGCCGTTTTATACTCGTCTATTTGTTTAACATATTCGTTATCTACAGTATGGGTAATTTTATAGGAGCACTTGTTCCGGACATGCAGACATGCAATTCGGTATCAACACTGCTCTATTTTCCGTCTCTCATTCTGTCGGGAACGACGATCCCGTTCGCACTGCTGCCACGCGCACTACGTATTACAGCAGAGATATTCCCGATGACTCACGCAAACATTCTGCTTGCTGATGCTGCGCTCGGTATAACTGGACCGTATGATGTCGTCAGGTTCTCCGTACTGGCAGCGGTGGCTGTCATATGCTATGCTGTTTCGGTGAAAGTATTCAGGTGGTAACATGTATCGAATCGGTCTCTTTTCACGCATAACGAAAGTCTCTGTAAAAGCGCTCAGATTCTATGAGGAAAAGGGACTACTCGTTCCGGCATTTACCGATTCTGCAACGGGATACCGGTACTATGATTCGGAACAGCTGTTCAGAATGCACCGTATACTTGCGCTCAGGCAGTGCGGATTTTCAATTGAAGATATCAGGCTCATACTTGCGGGACGGAATGCGGGTAAACTGCTTGCGGCACAGAAAAAGAAACTCGAAGAAAGCATACGGGATACTGCAGCCCAGCTTGCGTCAATCAATGCATACCTTGACTGCATGCAGTCCGATCCGTCACTTAATTACCAGATTGTCGTAAAACCTCTGCCGCGTATAACCGTATTCAGCTGCTGCATGACGGCTCATTATTACAGTGATTTTTTTACGCTTATTCCGCAGATCGATGAAGAAGTGTACCGGACTAATCCCGGCTTAAAAGTAAAAACCGATCCTCCGTATTTTTTCATAAGATATCTTGATAAATGCTACAAAGAAACAAATATTAAATTCGAGTACTGCGAAGCGGTATATGAGTCAGGTACGGAAACGGACAAAATCAAATTCAAAACACTCGATGCCGTACCTCGTGCAGCGTGCGTCATGCATAAAGGATCGTACGAAGGGCTGCCGCTCGCATATGACGCGCTCTTTAAATGGATAGACCAGAACAATTACATTCCCTCTGACGGTCCCCGCGAATCAGAAATAGACGGTGTCTGGAACAAAAAATCGCCTGAGGACTGGCTGACGGAAATACAGGTACCGCTCATATGAAAAATCTACTGATTTTTTACATGGTCGTGTTTTTTCTGTACAAGTGCTGAATGATGAAAATAGTTTTTATATTTAATACCGTGTGTCCTGCAGTACTGGCTGAGTTTTTGTGCAAGTGCATTCCAATAGAAATCATCTCCTTCACCGTAAATCCGCCTGTACAGTTCTGCGTACTGAGGATAATGCGACCGTACATATTCCAAAATGACAGGTTTATACGATCCGCGCAGATTAAGATTTTCGAACCAGTATTCGTCTATGAAGCCGTGTGAATATTCCAGAATCTTACGGCAGTCTGTTATATAGGGAAATATAGGCGACATAAACAAAACCGTCGGTATGCCGTTTTCGTGCAGTATTTTAAGTGCACGAAGTCTGTCTTCAACGGGAGAAGCATTGTCCATATCACTGCGGAATGTCTCGTCCAGCGTGTTTACCGACATAGCAGCGGTAAGATGTCTGAATTTTTTTAGAAGATCTATGTCGCGGAGAATCAGATCCGACTTTGTAGAAATACTTACGTATGCATCCGAGTGTACCAGCTGTTCAAGAATAGTACGTGTACAACGGTATTTTTCTTCATATCTGTTATAACAGTCCGTAACGGAAGAAAGAAAAACGGTTTTACCTGCCAGTTTATTTATATCTATTTTTCTACTGCACCGTTTTATATCTATAAATGCTCCCCAGTCTTCCATATGTCCTGTAAAACGCTTCATGAAACTTGCATAACAGTATTTACACGCATGAGGGCAGCCTACATACGGATTAATAACATAATCGGTTGCAGGCAGATTAGACTTTGTGAGAAGATCTTTTACTATAATTTCTTTTTGAATAACGGACACGCTGTCTTTTGTATCAGTTTTGAAGCCAGCCGTTTTTAAAGGCATTATCGATATTTGCTTCTATCCATGACCAGAGACGGGGCATATATGTCTTTACGGGTGACAGGTGCATCAAAACGTCGCACTTGCGGACGTGACCTTCCTGCCATGTCGTACCGTTAGTAAGCGTATTATGCAGGAACGGCTGTATGCGGTCCATGCATGCAGCAAACCGGGCATCAGACGTCTGTTCTGCATCGAATTCTTCCCACAATGAGCGTATATATTTTTCCTGATCTGCAGGAAGCTGTGAAAAAAGTTTGTCAGCAGATTCTTTCTCGCGCTGTATCTTTGTTGTATAACCGGCCTTATCATAAGCGAACGTATCTCCTGCATATATTTCCACAAGGTCGTGTACAAGTACCATCTTTATTGCCTGGTTGATGTCGGGACTGTCATCTGCGTATTCACCAAGAATCATCGCCATAACACCAAGATGCCACGAATGTTCAGCGTCATTTTCCCGTCCCGAACCATCTATGTGCAGCGTATGGCGCAGGATATGTGTCATCTTGTCTATTTCCGCAATAAATTTAAGCTGTTTGTCAAGCCTTTCCTCCCCGGAAGAAACGAATGCAGGCGGATAGAGTTTTTTCTCCATACAAATTGAGTTTTTCATATTTTTGTACTGGCCATAATTCGGAATAACAGAATAACCAAGCCTGTGGTAAAGGGACGTTGCAGCAGTAAGAGGTTCTCCTGTTTCAAGAATCATCTGTACGTATCCGCAGGAAACAGCCCAGCGCTCAAGAGAGAGTACGAGGTTTTTTGCGATTCCCTGTCCGCGGTATTCTTTTTGTACGAAAAGTCGCTTCAGTTCAGCTTTTTCCGGGTCATATTCCTTAAAGCTCCCACCGCCTATTGCTTTAGTTCCATCGCAGGCAATAAGTACATGATGAATGTTTTCCAGCGTATTATATTGTGCATATTGTGAACGCTGGAATTTTTCTCCGACAATTTCATCAAGATTTTCATCGAGCATCCTGCACAATTCAATAAAATCTTTGTTTGTCCCGTCTGTTCGGACGATTTTGTAGGTCATAGCTGTTTCCTCTCAATATAACAGTATCATATCATATTACTTTCAGTAATGCAGATATATAGATGTATATACTTTTTTACTTATTCATGTGTATATCTGACTGACTGATTACGACCTGCATTTTTTGCCGAATAGAGGGCAGTATCTGCCTGCTGTATCAGTTTTTCGTAGTGTCGGTGACCGTTTTCTTTTAAAAACGAACAACCGGCACTTATAGTGATTATTTTCGGCTTTGATACTTTATACGGAATCCTAAGGTCTCTGATTGTTTTGACTATATTTTCTGCAAGCGCATTAAGCCTGCTGTCGTCGGAATCTCTTGTCATGGCAAGAAATTCTTCGCCGCCGTACCTGAATACATCAAACTTAAAATCAATTCCGTAATCCCGCAGAAAACATCCGATTTGTTTTAGAATTTTATCGCCAGCCTGATGGCCGTATGTGTCGTTATATGTCTTGAAGTTATCGATATCGATCATAATAGCTCCTGTATACGGATCCGGACATATCGTCTTTTCGCATACTCCCAGAGCCTCAAAGAGACTGCGCCGGTTCGGTATACCGGTGAGTGTGTCGAGATTCCGTTCCATCCGGCATATGCGCTGGTTTTCAAAATCTGAAAGTTTTGACTCGCGTGATATTCGTCCGATTGCAATTGCCAGAATACAGAAGAGAATTGAGTTCACAATATCGCGGAATGCTCCCGGTTTCGATTTGAAGCAGCAGGCACATAAAATAAAAATTATTGTCGCAGCAATGATGTACGCATCTATACGATAGAAAAGATCCATTGTCAGTATTGAAAAAATAAGAATTATACCGCAGAAAGCCACGGCGGATCCTTCTCCGTTATTAAGAAAAAACGAGTCTTCGCACGCCATCCACAGAGAAATTGTATACAGAATATAATGAAAAGGAAGCGGTGCTATTGTATGTTTTTTCAGTAAAAGAACCGCAAAAAGATACAAAAGACCGCCGCAGACGGCAGATATGGAATAGACTGTCCTGCCGCCTTGTAATTCAGAGAAAAAAAAAGTAAAAACAACAAGAAGTGCCATCAGCAGAAAAAAAAGTAACGAACTGTTACGGAACATTATATAATTATGCTCCCGTATACGTTCTTTGTTGTTTATGGTGTCAGTTTTCAATTTTTCGTATTTTTCTTTTCTTGAAAATAAATATTTCCGGATTTGCGTTCTGTATGTCACGTTTTGTCTCATTTCGGATTTCTCTCCTGTGTTATAATAATAAAATTTGATTGTTCCGGCAAGACCGGAATAATCAAATCGATGATACGTTGACAAGTTTTATACTGTTTTTTTTATGCAGTCGTATTTCCTGATGGTTGAATTATGATTAACCAGAGGGGGGAAATAGCATCAATGTTGCGATTACTGCTGATGGCACGAATCCTGCCTCTCATCTTGAAATGTCAGTCAGACGGAATTCACAAGAACAGACTACACTGCCGGAAGCTCAGAAAACAGTTATTAATTTTTAGTTTGTCGGGTTTTTAATAATCAGCATACGAAAATCATTCATGTAGTTGTATATGCGAAAGGCAATTACTGACGGACAGAATAGGAATATATACTGCTTCCTGATACATAATCCGGACAAAGAAAAGTACACAAAAAAACATACTAACGGTACACAGATAAAAAAAATACACAAATTCCCATAAATCGTCCATGTACGGGTACCTTTTCATGCCGTATACTTTTTTCAGTGAGGTGAACGGATGAAAAAAGCACAGTTTCTTTGTAATAGAAATTATACGGTCGGCGAAACAGACAGAAATATCTATTCGTCGTTTATTGAACATCTGGGCAGAGCCGTATATTCGGGAATATATGAGCCGGGGCATCCTCAGGCGGATGAGAACGGGTTCCGGAAAGATGTTATGAAACTTATCAACGATCTGCGCGTTCCCATGATCCGGTATCCGGGCGGAAATTTTGTATCATGTTATAACTGGAAAGACGGCATAGGTCCCAAAAATGAAAGGCCGAAACGCCTTGAGTACGCATGGTCGAGTGTTGAAACAAATCAGTTCGGAATAGATGAATTTGCCGCATGGGCAGAGAAA
>JALNVF010000021.1 GCA_023231445.1 Treponema sp.
AAAGGCTGTCTGTGCTGCCTGTCATCTGCGTTCAAAATGTCTCAAATCGGAAAAGTCACGCTGGAGAAATTATCAGGTGCTTGTTGCTTCTGACAAACCTGACGTTGTTACCGGAATGATTAATAAAATCGATTCGCCTCACGGACGGGAAGTATATCTTAAGCGCATGGGAATTGTTGAACCTGTTTTTGCTGATATCCGCACTCAGAAGCGTCTCGACCATTTTACGCTGCGCACACAGGCGAACGTTAATATTCAGTGGCTCCTCTACTGCATGGTTCATAATCTGGTAAAGATTACGAACTACGGGCCTGCTTTACAGACGGCTTAGATGCAGAGGGGGCGGAAAACACGCCGGTTCTGTCCGGCAGCACTTCCCTAAAAGGTCATAGAATTATTTTTCCGGGAACAGTCTGCTTTTCATAAAGACTTTTCCTACACTCTCGTTGCCTTCCTGCGATAGTGGAGCGTTCGTGTGCCTTGCTGACAGGCCGGTTCCTCTTAACCGGGAGAATATTGTTATACCTCTTGAGCTGTTGTAAACTGAAAGGCATATGATAAAATCTTCCGGTATATATGAAAAACTTCTTAACCTTGATAAAGAAACGCTTGCCCGGATCCTTGCAGAAGGAGCATTGCAGCATGACGACATCAGACAGGCAATAGAAACTGTTTTTATTCCTGCTGATAAAGCGGCTGAGCTGGAACAGCCGATAATACAGATTCCCGGGTCTGGTTCGAACAGTTCATATGAAAGTACATCAGTAAAAGTTACACATTTCAGCAGTGTTCAAGAAAAGATTGCATTGTACCGTTCATTATTCCGGGGAAGGACAGATGTCTATGCCCTCAGATGGCAGAACAGTAAAACCGGAAAAAACGGATATTCGCCGGTATGTAGAAACAAGTGGATAGAAGGGAAATGCAATATGAAACAGGTAGCTTGTGCAGCCTGTCCGTACCGGGAACCTGCAGTTCTGGATGATTCAACCGTGTTCAACCATCTGTTGGGAAATGATCCGTTGTACCGTGACGTTATAGGTCTGTATCCACTGCTGCCCAAAAACAGTTGTTTTTTTCTTGCAATGGATTTTGATGAGAAATCCTGGCGGACTGACTGTTTGCACGTCCGTTCTGTCTGTACCGAACAGGCTATCCCATTAAGCGTCGAAATTTCACGTTCCGGGAACGGTGCACATCTGTGGTTTTTCTTTTCTGAATCGTTACCAGCAGCAAAAATACGACAGTTTGCATTTTCACTGCTGCAGTACACGATGGCAGAGTATCATGAACTGCCTTTTTCGTCATTTGACCGTGTATTTCCGAATCAGGATATGATGCCTAAAGGCGGATATGGAAATCTTATTGCACTGCCTCTGCAGGGACGTGCCGTAAAACAAGGATATTCCGTTTTTGTTGACGGGCAGTTTGTTCCGTACCCCGACCAGTGGGAATATCTTTCATCGTGCGTAAAAATTACTGAAAAACAGCTTGACGCATATCTGAAAGAAATTAATAAAAATGTATTGTTTTTTTCTTCAGCACTGCAGCATCCGACTGATATATTCCCTGACAGACAAAAAACACGTTTTTTTATACCGGCCGAATATATTTATTCGGCTTCCAATACCGGGAATCAACCGCTTCTATCTACAGACTTTTCGAAGCCTGTTTTGATAAACCTTTCGAATGCAGTACGGATTACTAAGGATGGAATATCGGAACGGGCTCTCGGTATGCTCAAACGGCTTGCCGTATTTCAAAATCCCGAATTCTATCAGGCAGAAAAACTCAGACTTCCGACATGGAACAAACCCCGGTACATAGACTGCTCAGACGAAACAGAGACACAGCTCTGTTTACCCCGTGGATGTTTTGAAGCTGTCATAAAATTAATAAAAAGTACGGATACATCTATTACTATTACCGATGAGAGGCAGCAGGGAATACCTGTTCATGTAATATTCACCGGAGAGCTTAAACCTGATCAGCGGGAAGCACTTAACTCACTGTTTGTTGCTGATAACGGAGTGCTCTCTGCAGGGACAGGATTCGGAAAAACAGTGACAGCAGCTGCATTGATAGCACGGCGGAATGTTAATACACTTATTCTTGTGCATACGCACACGTTGCTTTCCCAATGGGAAAAGGCACTGAAAAAGTTTTTATCATATGATGCAGGTTCTGTCGGTGGAGGAAAGGAAAAACTGAGCGGAGAAATAGACATAGCTGTAATGCAGTCTCTGTTTGAAACACCCGACATAACGGAAGGAAGCCTGCCCGTAACAGACAAAATGAATGTAAAACCAGTTGTACAAAAATACGGTATGATACTTGTTGATGAGTGCCATCATATTTCCGCATTCAGTTTTGAACGCATATTGAAAACATCTGCAGCAAAATATGTATACGGCCTGACTGCAACACCTTTCCGCAGGGATGGACATCAGCCGATAATTTTCATGCAGTGCGGACCTGTACGCTATACGGCAGATGTAAAAAAGCAGGCGCGGGAACTGGGATTTGCAAGGCATCTTATTCCCCGGTTCAGCCCTTTTCAGCCGTTTATACCGGAGGCAGCTTCAATAACACTGGCCGGATATTATAAAGCAGTCTGTGAAAATGAAGAACGAAATACACTCATACTTACCGATATTGAACATGCTGTAACGGAAGGCAGAACGCCGCTTGTGCTCTCCGAACGGGTTTCTCATATTACTGCATTAGCAGAAAAACTGAAACAAAACGGACGGAATGTGATTCTCATAACCGGGCAGGGTACTGCTAAGGAAAAGAAACAGGCTCTTGAAGCACTTTCCACTGTACCTGAGACGGCCCCCCTTGTTGTGTTGGCAACAGGTAAATATGCAGGGGAAGGGTTTGATAATCCGCGCCTTGATACGCTGTTTCTTACTATGCCTGTTTCGTGGAAAGGAACCGTAACACAGTACTGCGGTAGACTGCACCGGCCGTTTAAAAATAAGACCGAAGTTCAAATATACGATTATGTCGATTTCCGTATACCGCCGTTTGAACATATGTATCAGAAACGCCTCAAAGAATATGCAGCGCTCGGATATACGCTTATGCCGGAAAATGATAATGCAGTCTCGGATTTACACCCGGTAGAAACCAAAAAAACACTTTTTACAGGGATGACATATCAACAGGACTTTGCAGATAATCTGGGATGTGCCAGGGAACGTATATTTATTTCAAGCCCGTATCCTGCAAAGCGGGAAACTGCAAAGTTCATAGAAATCATACGTCATCTCATAACCAGGGGCATTCAAATATTTGTATTGCTCCGGCTGCAGGATGAATCACAACAGACAGAAGCACAAGATGATCAGAAAAAGAAAATCAGGCTGAGAACACAGGCTGTAGTTCAGATGCTCAAAGAAGCGGGTGTGGACGTGGAATGTCGTGGGGATGTTTCGCAGAGGTGTGCCGTAATTGATTCTGCAGAAGTGTGGTACGCAAGTGCAGACCTGCTCGGATATACAGCGTCCGACGACTGTGTAATTCATTTCAAAGATACGGCAGTTGCTGCGGAACTGGAGAGTGAATGGGAAAAGGGAAAATAATGATCCGGACAGAAGAAATACAACTCTTCCGTATGTATGTTATCAGCAAATGTCTCTATTTGAGTAAGAGTCGTCTTGTTATTTTGTCACAAAAAGTATATATTTTTTGTGACAAAAATATGTATTAAAATGATACAAAAAAAAATAAAGATGCAGATTCAAAACCGAATTTCTCACAAAAGCCCCGGGGCTGTTTTTACAGCACGGGATTTCAGTGATATTGCTGATAATGCGACTATCCGGCAGAATCTCAAACGCCTTGCAGAGAGCGGTACCATTCGTCGTATAGGACGCGGGGTGTACGACAAGCCTGTATTCAGTAAACTGCTTAAAGAATATGAAGCAGCAGATATCTACCAGACAGCACAGACATTAGCCCGAACATATAACTGGACTATCGCTCCGAGCGGCAATACCGCCCTTAATATGCTTGGACTTTCCACACAGGTAAGTTCAAGATGGTCTTTTGTAAGTGATGGCCCCTATAAAAAGTATACAATTGCAACAAATACTATTGAATTCAAACATCGGACTAACCGGGAACTTACGGGGATGTCAGGAAAGACAATACTTATAATACAGGCACTGAAAGCATTAGGAAAAGAACAGGTAACGGAAACCGTTCTTGCTAAACTGCAGCAGCAGCTGTCTGCCAGCGAAAAAAACAAACTGCTGGTTGAATCCAGAAATGCTTCCCTGTGGATTGTAAAAGCAATAAAAAAAATATGTGAGGACAAAATATAATGTATAAAATAGCAAAACTTGATGCAAAAGACCGGCAGAGCCTGTTTCATAATACTGCAGCTAAAATGCATTTGAATGACGCTATTATTGAAAAAGATTTCTGGGTATGTCTTGTGCTTGATTATCTTTTTTATCGGTGTTCATATAAAAATGCATTTACCTTTAAAGGCGGTACAAGTCTTTCAAAGGCATGGCATATTATTGAACGATTCTCCGAAGATATAGATTTAATTCTTGACTGGCGTGTTTTGGGATATACCGTCGAAGAACCGTGGAAAGAACGCAGCAATAAACAACAGGATTTATTTAATAAGGAAGCAAATGCACAGGCTGAGCAGTTCATACGCGATAAACTCGTTCCTGTATTACAGAATGATTTCACAGGTATACTTGGAAGAGAAGCAGATATAACTGTTGATGCACATGAACCACAGACGATTAATTTTAATTATCCGCATATATTCGAGTCTTCTGCTATTTTACAGGCTGTCAGGCTTGAGGTAGGACCTCTTGCCGCATGGACTCCTGCATTGAAAGTGGAAATACTTCCATATAGTGCAGAATTATATCCTGACGTATTCGTACAAAAATCAACACGGATTCTTACGGTATTGCCCGAACGGACATTCTGGGAAAAGGCTACCATTCTTCATCATGAAGCACACCGCCCGGAAACATCCGTTGTACCAGCACGTTATTCACGTCATTATTATGATCTGTATTGTCTCGCGAATTCGGATGTAAAGAAAAAAGCATTTTCGGATCTTCTTTTGTTGCAGAAGGTCGTAGATTTCAAAAAAAAGTTTTATCCGCGGGGCTGGGCAAAATACGATGAAGCAACACCGGGCACATTTTGTTTAATGCCTCCTGACCATAGCTTAAAAAATCTTAAAAGCGATTATAAAAAAATGAGCGAAATGATATATGGTCCCAGTCCTGATTTTGATTCACTTATGCACTATATTAAGCTGCTTGAAGATGAAATAAATGCGTTATAGCCAAAATTGTTTAAGGGCATTTCTAAAAACTGAAGCTTTTACAGGTTTCCTTAACAGAGTAAATGAACATTGTCTGGAACTGGTTTCTGAAAGTAAAACTGTTTACGGCATCCGGGTATAACCCCGGATGCCCCGATTGTCAGTGAAAATTGTCAGTTATTCTTAGCAATATACTGAGATATTCTGAAATCAACTGAATTGACAGAAGAAGTAATTCGTTGTAGCATAAAGAGAACGAAAGATATTTGAAGGGGATTGAAGTACTATCTGGCTCCCTCATAACCCGGAGGCCGCAGGTTCAAGTCCTGCCCCCGCTATAAAAAAGCTGATGTCTGACGACACCAGCTTTTTTTATTTAACACACTGGTTAATGGTTCATAGTGATAAGAGATTCAGAAACCAAAAGTAAATCTTCAGTTTTCAGTATGATAAAAAATGGAACATTCTTTATTACAGATTCATTTAAATAAAGCGAATATCAGAAAGATGAAAAAGTATCAGTTTGTAACTTATGAAGGGACAGAATTTATCCCTGAGTAACAGTATAGAAGGCTGTCAGCAGAACTGTTACTCGGTCTTAATTTTTTTATATGAAAATAGATTCTATCTTATCACCATTTCCTCCGGTGTTTTCATTCTTTATTTTTGCATAGCCGCATGATTTCACTTGCAGCTATATTAGCAGGAGCTAAGACTTTTTTCCTCTTCAAGATCTGTCTGTGTTATAAGTTTATCTTTATAATAGCAGGTCATGTCGTGTTCGTTTATTTTTCTAAGTACATGGCAGGGATTTCCGACCGCAACGGAATCCGCCGGAATATCCTTTGTTACGACGCTTCCTGCCCCGATTACACAGTTTTCACCTATCGTAACTCCGGGACAGATGTTTACACCGCTTCCTATCCAGCAGTTATCTTTTATGACGACAGGATCGGTATACATGAGGTACCTGTATCCGGGGTTTACAGGGTGACCGACCGTTGCTATTGTACAGCCGGGGCCGAACATAACGTTTTTCCCGATTAGTATTTTCCCATCATCTATAAAACTGCAGTTACAGTTGATGTATGTCATATCGCCGAGTTCGATATTTCGTCCGTAGCAGAAATAGAACGGTGGTTCAATCCATGCTTTTACTTCCCTGCCGAAAATTTCTTCGAGAAGTTTTTTTCGTCCTTCCGAATCCGCTGGACTGCTCTGATTGTATTTTGTCATCCGCAGTTTTGCATTCAGTCTGTCATCCGGCAGTCCCTCACAGTCGTCGGTGAATAATTTTCCCTCTGCAATACGTTCTCTCATTGTCATACATACCTCCTGTATTACGTCTCTTCTATTTTTGTTAAATCATACGTCCGAGTTTTTCTGCACGTTCCAACGCATCTGTGTGCAGAATGTCACCTTTTTCTGAAACCGATGGAATCAATAAATGAGCACGATCTGTCCATTTTTGATAGGATGCGATGAGTTCATACGTTCTGACCAGTCCGTCAAAATCTGTTTCGTTTTCTGTTTCGGCACATGCAAGCAGATCACTGTTTCCGTGCATTCTTGGACTGCCTGTAAGTACTACTATTTTTTTATTCATCGCTATCCTTCTGTATCAGGTTCCGTATCCAGTTATATTTTTTGTAATGAATCAGCACGGCAGGAAGTTTGATTACTTCATCCATGTTTATGACGGCAAAAACTGCGACGACGGACCAGTGCAGGATAAATGCTGTTATACATCCCAGTGGAACGGTCACAAGCCACATAGTAATGCTGTCGCAGATAAGTCCGAATTTTGAATCTCCGCCTGCGCAGAATATTCCGCCGACTAGCGTCGAATTGACTGATTTTCCGACCAGATAACATGCACAGAGAATGCACATTTTTTTGAAATAGATTTCTGACTGTGGGCTCAGTGCTGTTATCCGGGGTATGAGCGGAGAGACGGCCAGCAGAATCACCCCGGTTATAATACCGCCGATAACAGAAAGTCTGAGAAGGGTATCTCCGTCTTTCCTCGCGAGTGCAAGGTCGTCGTGTCCCAGTTCATTTCCGATAATAATACCGCCGCCGTTTCCTATGCCGATGCAGAAACAGACAATCAGATTTTTGATAATATTTGTCAGTGAATTCGCCGCGACAGCGTCGGACCCGAGATGGCCCATTATCACTGAATACATTGTAAATCCGCATCCCCATGCGAGTTCGTTGGCAAGAACAGGTGCAGTATATTTTCTGAAACCGGTGGTAAGTTTTTTTTCATTCCTGAAGATGTATGCAAATTGAAGACGTATTCTGTCCTTTCCCAGCGACTCTGCGAAAGCCCAGAGCAGTTCGATGCATCTGCATAATACTGTTGCTGAAGCTGCTCCTGCAATACCCATGGCGGGGAAGCCTGCCAGTCCGAAAATTAATAAAGCATTGAATAAAATGTTAAGTATGACCGAAACAGAACTGATGATCATGCTTTTGACTGCCCGTCCGTTGTTTTTCATCACGCAGAGATAAATCTGTGAGATTCCGGAGAGCAGATACGACACTCCTGCGATCTGAAGATATAACGAACCGAATTGTATGAGCGTTCCGTCGGAAGTAAATATGGCCATGAGTACCTGCGGAAAAACAGTTGATACAACGGAAAAAACAGCCGATATGCTCCCTGAGATAATCATGACGTGGGCAGTGATTTTTTCAACTGCAACTCTGTCTCCTTTTCCCCAGTATTGCGCGACAAGTATTGTCATGCCAATGGTAAGTGCTGTAAGAAACAGACTGTGTACGAACGCAATCTGTGAAGCAAGTGAAACTGCCGACAGCATGTTCTGACTGAGTTTTCCAAGCATGACCGCATCGGTTGCGCTTACCAGTGAGAGCATGAAATTCTGGAATGCAATCGGCAGTACAAGTACTGTCAGTTTTTTATAAAACGTGTTCATTACTGTTCCCGCCGTCTTTTTTTTCAATGATGCCCCATGACTCTTCGTCGAACTTATTTTTTTTGTAGTAATAAATTTTGTCCTCTTCGGTTATAGAACGTATGATTCTGCATGGATTACCTGCTGCAACAGAATCTGCCGGAATATCTTTTGTTACAACGCTTCCTGCACCGATAACTGCATTATCGCCGATTGTCACTCCCGGACAGATAACGACATTTCCTCCTATCCATACGTTGTTTCCTATAACGACAGGAATACCGTATTCGTATCCAGAATTGCGCGAAACAGGATGAACAGGATGTCCCGCCGTGTATATTGCAACATTCGGTGCAATCTGCACGTTATCTCCGATTGTGACCTGTGCAACGTCGAGTATGACGCAGTTGTAATTAATAAACAGATTTTTTCCTGTTTTAATGTGAAAACCGTAGTCGCAATGGAACGGCGGATTAATAAAAATACCTTCTTTGCTTTCAGGGATTAGCTTTTTTATTATGCCGGAGAGCAGTTTAAAATCAGATGAATCGGCAGTATTCAGTTCCTGTACGATTCTGCGTGCTTCTGCCTGTTCTTTAATGACTGCTTCGTCCGAAATGTAGGGGAGACCAGAGTCTCTGCGTGTTATATTGTCCATTGATGTCCTCCAGGGAACGCTTTTCTTGTTCCTTCCTGACTATAGTACAGCTCTGGTTCAGAGCGCTACCATTTTAGGAGAAAAAACTATAACAATCGGGTATTTATACTGTATAAACAGTGAAAGTATGGTCTTAATCTGTTATAATTGTGTATCACTGGAGATTTTATGACGAATATAAGCCTGATGAAGGATGCTTCCGAGATTCTGCGTTACAATAATCCTGCGGTCCCGCTGTATCTCAGGAAGGGCCGGATATTTTCGTATCCACATCTTGAGGCACTCTGCCACTGGCACGACGACGTTGAATATATCGGTATGAAAAAGGGACATATGGCGTATAATGTGAACGGGAAAAAAATCATGATACACGAACACGACGGTCTGCTTATTAATTCCCGGCAGATGCATTATGGTTTTTCAGACGACGGAACCGACAATGAATTTTACTGTATCGTATTTAAACCCCAGCTGTTTACTCCGAATCAGGAATTACTACATAAATATATTGATCCGGTTATAGAAAACGTTTCAATTCCATATTATTATCTTTCAGCAGAAGAGAGAGCTGCAGAAAAAATAATAAATATTTTTGACAAAGTTTTTGACCTGAACGAAAAACAAAAAACAGGGTTCGAGCTGGAAATATTGAGTGAACTACAGATTTTCTGGGTAGAATGGTTCAATCTCCTGAAATCGTATTCCGTATACCAGGAAAATAAAACTGATAAAGATATTGCAGTTCAGAAACTGATGGTACGTTATGTATATGCCAACTATATGTCCCGTATTACACTCGACGATATTGCTGCCTCCGGATCCGTCTGCCGGAGCAGCTGCTGCAGGATATTCAGACGGTATTTTAATAAGGCTCCGAATGATTTTCTTAATTCTTACCGTCTTGAAGTGAGCATGAATCTGCTTCTTGATACAACGCTCAGCGTAACGGATATTTCATATTCATGCGGTTTTAACAGTCCGAGTTATTATACGGAAATATTTTCGCAGTATAAGGGTTGTACTCCGACTGAATTCAGAGCACGGCATATATCACAGACATAAAGTCGTCTGATTTGAGGAACTGCATAATGGACAGAAATTATCAGAATTTCATGTTTTTCCCTTTACACAGGCGAACCATCTTATGTAGTATATGAACAATTTTGATCAGCGGTTACGTTGGGAATAGGGAGAAATAAATGAAAGAACGTATACGGAAAATAATTTTAGATCAGGGTGCAGATATTTGCGGTATTGCAAACGTATCCGGATTTTCAGATATTGATAAAGAATACCGTCCGGATACTATTTGGAATAGTTGTAAATCGGTGATCGTGTTTGGTATTGCCTTACCTAAAAGCTTTTATGACATACAGTCAAGACTTATTTATGCCCATTTTATCACTATTGCAAAACAAAATGTTGATGAAATTTCATTCAAAGCAGCTGTGGAAATTGAGAGAAGTGAAAGAATAAAGGCATTGCCACTTCCGTGCGATGATCCTTATGAGTATTGGCAGGCTGAGAAAATGGAAGGACATGGTCTTTTGTCAATGAAACACGCTGCCGTCCTTGCAGGAATAGGATCAATAGGAAAAAATACATTATTAATCAATAAAAAATTCGGTAACCGTTTGACTTTAGGAGCTCTACTCGTTGATTCACCGCTTGACTCAGATGAATTAATCGGTGAATTATGCATCCCCGGCTGCCGTCTCTGCATTGACAGCTGTCCGTCCGGAGCCATAAGTAATAAAACTGTTAATCAGAAAAAATGCAGACTTACTACCTACAAAACTACAGAACGGGGTTTTGATACAATTGAATGCTACAAATGCAGATCGGTCTGTCCGCTTCGGTATGGGAACGAATGACCGGATTCAGTAATAGATCATTGGCGGAGGAATAAATATGGATAAAAAAGAACTATATATGTATTTAAATGAGAAAAATATATGGCATGAAATTACAGAACATAAAGCTGTATATAATATGGAAGAAATGGCTGAAGTAAATCTTCCGTATCCGGAATGTGATGCAAAGAATCTGTTTGTGCGGGACGATAAAAAACGGAATTATTATCTGATTACAGTTAAAGGTGATAAAAAAGTTGATCTAAAAAAATTCAGGCAGGAAAATAATACACGCCCATTAAGTTTTGCTTCCGGAATTGATTTAATGAATATGATGCAGCTGATCCCCGGTTCCGTAACTCCTTTTGGACTGCTTAATGACAAAGACTGTAAAATACAGTTTTTTATAGACACAGAATTCAAGTGCCCTCCGGGATTAATCGGAGTTCATCCGAATGATAATACGGCGACAGTCTGGTTAAAGACGGAAGACTTGATTAAGATAATAATGCATCACGGGAACATTGTTAATGAAGTTACGGTTTAAATGAACCTGTTCTGTACTGTCACCTGTACCAGTTTCTAATATTACCGGTACGCCATATGCCCGCCTGCGGATTTCTGTTCTTTATTTATTTTTCTATCGAAAATGCTGTCATGGCTTTAGTTGGCTTTCCGTTATTTCCCCAGGCACTGAGCTGGTAGTTACTCCAGCTTCGGGCTTCTTCCGGTTCCCAATAAAATACACCTTTGCCTTTTTGTTCCGGAACTTCCATGACTTTTTTCTGCACAGCAACCAGCATATTGTAGGTATTATCTTCCATTGTATCCATACCTCCGACTTCTACGACCATCACATCCCTGCCGTAGTGTTTAGCCATATCCTTGAGGTTATTACCCAGATCGCCGATACTTTGAGTGTAATCAGATCTTTTATCAAGCCAATAGGGATAATAGGAGAGACCTATCATGTCATATTTGACACCATTTGCTTCAGCCGCATCAAACCATCTGCGGAACCGCTGGTTGTTATTGCCCTGGTCAATATGCAGTATAACAATCGATTGCGGGCTGACTGTTTTTACAGCCTCGTAACCTTTGTTTATTAATTTTGCGAGCTGAGGCCAATTAGTAGTACGTCCTTCGGGATACACCATACCGTCGGGAATCTCGTTGCCAGTCTGGACCCATTCGGGAGTTACACCGGCAGTCTTCAATGCGGACATGACATCAAAAGTATAATCGTAAAGATCATTTAAAAGCGTTGGAAAGTCATGACCTTCCCATGCTTTTGGTTTACGCTGTTTCCCCGGATCGGCCCAACTGTCACTGTAATGAAAATCAATCATTACTTTCATTCCCCATTTCCCGGTACGTACGGCCATTGCTACTGTTTCTTCTTTACTGCAATGTCCATTAAACGGATCGTCGAAGGGATTCACGAAAGTCCGCAATCGAATGGCGTTGATTCCGATATCTTTTAATATTTTAAAACAGTCTTCTGCCTGCCCGGTTTCATTGTAAAAGGTATAGCCTTCTGCTTCCATTTGCGGCAGCCAGCTGATATCTGCACCTTTCACAAAATTACTGCGATCATATGAAGGTTCAATTGTTTTACATCCGGGTAAAAACAAAATAACAAATACAGCTGCTATTGTCGAGAACCGATAAAATGAAAACAGCTTTTTTTTCATGTTTTTCTCCTGTATCGCCTTTTGTACGATATCATGTATTTACTCTGCAGACCGTTAATTGACACGCTTTTTACCGCGCTTCCATGGTAAAATACAAAAAAATTATGACACAGGTTTGTCAGGTTGAAACATTTGTAAAAAGTGAAAAAAAGTATAACGCAGAATTTACAATAATGCAAATAACGCTGTATACCTGCCAAGTCGTTCAGCGTATAATCCGGGCGTTCTGTTCAAACTTATTCTTTTTACGGAAGAATACCTAATGGTTAATTATGCTGATGTATATAACTGAACGATGACGGATGTTTCCGTCCCCAGAAAACATAAAGAAGAATAGAGATAATATTGGCAATAGAAAGAACGGACCACATTGAGCGGTATCCCGTTGCGGAAATTAATCACCCGGCCAGTCTTCCTCCGAGACCTATGCAGGAGTAGCGATATGAACTGCCACCCTGCGGAAGCGATTGAAAGATAGAATTGACGACTGATCAAACCCTCCAATCTATGCTGTAAAAACCGGTCTGGTTATAATTTTTTGTCCAGAAATTTCTTTATGTACAGTGCCGTTTGAACTAAGCTCCGGGTATCGCCGTCGGAAAGATCAACTCCCAGCGTTTCTTCGATTTTATGGATCCGGTAGACGACCGTGTTCCGGTGGTTTGCGTTTTCATCGGAAATTTTCTGAATGTTTCCACCGTATTTTAAATAAAGTTCAAGCGTTTTCAGGTAGTCGGTACGTTTATCATCCGCAAAGATTCTCAGTTTTCCCAGCGTATCTTCATACATCTGTTCCAGAACTTTCCTGTTTTTTACTTCAACTAAAATCTTAAAAAAACCCAGCGAATCGTATCTGCCCACCGAATTAACCGAGTCGGTCAGTTCCATAGCATACAGCGCATGGTTGTACATGTCGGGCAGTTCTTTCTGGTTTTTGCAGCTGTCCGAAAGCGACGTTTTTTTTCCGTAAAAGTATTTGTCGTTTGCGGCTATCCTGGCTATTTCGTACGCTGATTTTTCAAAATTTTCTTTTAAAACGTAGATTACTTTCTGGTTATGTATGAAACCTGCATAGCTGTTTGCGGGCAGACCAAGTTTCGGATTGAATGAAAAGTTGACGTACCGTTTTATCTGTTCGATGTCGTTATTGAACCGTTTCATTTCAATTTCCAGAAGTACCACTGCAAATTCTTCTGCATCATGGAAGGGGGTGTTTAATATTTGATTCGGGTCCGCGCTTTCCGGAGTAAAAATTGCAGTATAGAAGAAATTTTCAACTGAAAAAGCATTCTGCCGGTCTGTCGCCAGCATGTTGCCGACTTCCTGCATAACATCTATCGTATGGATTTCCCAGGGCATTGTAAAAAGAGGAAAGGAAAGTTCATCACATAAAGCAGTAATCTTTTCAGGGACTTCATAGATATATTTCCCTGTGTTGATTATAAGTCCCGATGCATTGTGCTTTTGAAAATTGTCTATGTAGGTTTTTAAAAACTGCGTGAGATTTGCCGATTCATCGCCTTTGTTGTCCTGCTGGCGTTCAAAATTTACACCAAGGGTAATGGCAAGTTCCCCGCCTCTGATATATTCTATCGTTGAAGAGTCTTCCGTATAGTAAATCCAGCTTATTGTTCTGCTTAAACCTTTTTTACCTGCAATAAGATTGAGCTTGTATTTGTTTTTAATGATGTTGTAAACGGACTCTACGGAAAGCGACATTCTACCTCTTTATTTTAAACTCCACAACTTACTGCGGAATTAGTATTTGGTTATTTTATACAAACAATTGTATAAAACTTTGTTTAAAATGACAATGAGTACGGTATGCGATTGTTGTAAACTTCCTGCTATACAAATAATTGATGAAAACGGGACGACAAAGAACGGGCTCGGTCACCGATATGGAGGCAATTTATGACAGCAAAGGAAACAGCTGAAATGCAGACATCCAATGTTCTGCTCGGATGGAGTAAACAGGGCGGACTTAATCCGACTGTTGTCGACCATGCAGAAGGTATTTACATTTACGATACAGAAGGCAAACGCTATGCGGATATGTCTTCCGAACAGGTAAATGTCAATGTCGGATATGGAAACAAGGAGATGGCGGAAGCTATAAAAGCACAGCTTGACAAATTTGCATACGTTCAGGGTTCATGGGGTGTTGAATCCCGTGCAAAACTTGCAAAGTCTATTATCGACCGTCTTCCTGACTGCTTCGGTAAGATTTTCTTTACGAACGGCGGTGCCGATGCAAATGAAAATGCAATTAAAATGGCGAGAATGTATACCGGCCGTTTCAAGGTAATGAGCCAGTACCGTTCATATCACGGTTCAACATTCGGTGCCGGTAACCTGACCGGTGAACCGCGGCATTTTGCCCTGGAACCGGCAATTCCGGGATTTATCCATTTCCGCGGGCCGTATTCATATCAGGAAAAGATCAGGTTTGCTTCGGAAGATGAAGAATGTGCATACTACGTTGATAAGCTCCGCGAACAGGTGATTTTTGAAGGCGGCGACCGCATTGCTGCAATCATACTTGAAACAGTCATCGGTTCAAACGGAATCATTATTTATCCGAAGAATTACCTTAAAGGTGTCCGGAAAATCTGCGACGAATTCGGCATCATGATGATCTGCGATGAAGTAATGGCCGGCTGGTACCGGACGGGAAAAATGTTCGCATACATGAACTTCGACGTAACGCCGGATATTATTTCCTTTGCAAAGGGTGTAAACTCAGGCTATATTCCGCTCGGCGGCTGTATTGTAAAAAACGAAATTGCACATTTCTTTGATGACAAATATCTGAGCTGCGGCTTAACCTATTCCGGCCATCCGCTTGCCTGTGCGGCCGGAGTTGCCTGCCAGGAATTCTATCTTAAGAATGACATCGAAGGTCATGTTCAGAAAGTCGGAAAACACCTTGGAAAGCTTCTGGAAGGCTTGAAGGCAAAACATCCGTGCATCGGCGATGTGCGTTACATTGGATTGTTCAGCGGCGTGGAGCTTGTAAAAGACCGTACAACGCGTGAACCGCTTGTGCCGTGGGGACAGGATCCCAAAGGAATCATGGGTACAGTCGTAAAAGAACTCAAGAACCGCGGATTCTTTACATATTCGCATGAAAACGTCATCATTGTAGCGCCTCCGCTTATTATTACGGAAGCACAGCTTGATGAAGAACTTGCAAAACTTGATGAAGTTCTGTCAATCGTTGATAAAAAATATATCTAGGGCATTCTAGCCGTCCCGTCGGGCGTTACGCAATTCTGCTGCCGCTCCAGCCTCCTCGCCGCAGGCTCCTGCGGTGGCCGCTCTGCGTTCCTCCATGCCCTGACGCGTTACGAGAACCGCGATTCGCGGCCATCCTTGCCGCATGACTGCCGGCAAGACTTTAATAAGGAGATTTTATGTTTAATTTTACTACTGCACCGCGTACTATTGTCGGAGAAGGCGCGCTTGAGCAGGCAGCTCCGTATCTTAAGGCGTTTGGAAAAAAAGCGCTGATCGTAACGGGAAAAGTCATCACAAAAACGGGACTTGCAGGTCAGGTTCAGAGCGTCCTGAAAGGCCTTGGTATAGATTCTGTTCTCTATAACGACCTGCCGGGAGAACCTGACGACCTGATGATTTATGCCGGTGTTAAAGTTTTTAAAGATGAAAAATGTGACTTTATCATCGGTCTGGGAGGCGGTACTCCGCTTGATACGGCAAAAGGCGTCGCGGCAATGTCTGTTCTTCCCGGAAAATTAATCGATTATTTTGGAAAAACAATAGAAGGTAATTTCGCGCCGCTTGTGCTTATTCCGACAACAGCAGGCACCGGTTCCGAGGTAACAAAATATTTTGTGTATACTGACACTCCGACCAACTCAAAGCTTCTTCTGAAAGGCGATGCTCTGCTGCCGAAAATCGCGATAATCGACTATACCTATACAATCAGTGCACCTTCTTCAATTACGGTAAACACGGGGATGGATGCTCTGGCACATGCAGTGGAAAGTTATACGTGCCGCAAAGCAAATCCGGTAACTGATATGTTCTGCCTTGATGCCGTTAAACGGATTTTCAAATACCTTCCGGTTGCTGCAAAAGACGGAACAAACAGAGAAGCCCGCGAAAATATGTCTCTGGCAGCGTATGAAGCGGGTGTTGCAATCAACACGTCTCCGACGACGATCGTGCACGGCATGAGCCGTCCGATTGGTGCGGTATTCCATGTTCCGCACGGAATTTCAAATGCGATGCTTATCGTCGAATGTCTGCGTGCAGTTCTGGAAGGCTGTTACGAACGTTTTGCCCGTCTTGGTGTTGAAATCGGTGCTGCAGACGTGGGCGATGATCCGAAAACTGCAGCGGAAAAATTCCTTGATGCGCTTGAATCTTTTACAAAGGAATTGAAAATTCCAACGCTGCGCGGATACGGTCTTGACCTTGAAAAATTTGCTGCCATGGAAAATAAGATGGCATCTGATTCTCTCGCGTCGGGAAGTCCTGCAAACTGCTGGAAGGTTCTGACGAAAGAAGAAGAAATCAGAATTTATGATATTCTGAGAAGCAGATAGACATATTACATAAAACAATGACGTCTGCTATACTTTATGACATGCGGACATGTCTTGTTATAGTAGATTGTCAAAATGATTTTGTTGAAGGCGGCTCTCTTGCAGTCTCCGGTGGTGAACAGGCATGTCGTGCGATTAACGGCCTGCTTCAGGACTCCCGTTATGAAGTTATTGTAGTAACAGAAGATTTTCATCCCGTAAAACATTGTTCATTTCTGGATAATGGAGGTACTTGGCCTGTTCACTGTGTGCAGAATACTCATGGTGCGTATCTGCATGAAAAGATAATCAGTGGTATCGGTTCTGTTCTGCAGCGCGGTGATCCGGTAAGTGTATCGGTTGTGCACAAGGGTATGGATCCCCGGACGGAAGAATACGGAGCTTCAGTTACGGTTGAAGGCATTGAACAGTTTGATATTGTCGGCATTGCGCTTGATTACTGCGTACTTGAAACGGCAAAACTTACAAAACAGCGGTATCCTGAAGCTCGTGTGGTTATAAAAAGCGCTTACACGGCTGCCGTCGACAACAGTCCTGAAAAACGGAAAAACATTAAAGATATATGCGGCCGGGAAAAAATAGAATGGGAGAGTTGAATCTTAACAGGAAATTACCGTATTTCGTCCTTCCTGTTTTGCTTCATAGAGCGCAGTGTCAACGCGGTTCATGATAGAATCTGAAGTATCTCCCTCTTTGTACGAAGTAACTCCGGCACTGCAGGTTACATGAAGCCCGTTTGAGAACGGTGCTGCGGCTATTGTTTGCACAAATTCAGCTGCTGTTTCTGCAGCCTGCTCTGTCGGGTTGTTTGGAATAATACACAGAAATTCTTCACCACCCCATCGTCCGACAATATCGGTTTTGCGTATAAAGGTGTACCGAAGCCATTCAGCAAACTCAATGAGGATTTTGTCTCCGATAAGATGACCGTATGTATCGTTGACTTTTTTAAAAAAATCAATATCTGTCAGTATAAGTGAAAAACCGGATCCGTGCCGTTTTGCACGTGCAACTTCATAAGACAATATTTCATCAAGTTTTCTTCTATTATAAAGACCCGTCAGTTTATCCTGTAGTACCAGCTGCAGAAGTTGTTTATTTGCTTCTTCCAGTTCCCGTGTTACTGTTTCTATAAAACGGATAAGACATCGTACTGCCTTTGTATGCGGATGCAGAGATGTTTCATGAAGTTCATTTTCCTGCTGTATGTTCTCTCCCTGTTCATTCCCCTCGCGCATGCCGACCGTCACAATAGTGGAATTAAGCAGTTCAATTCCCGTGTTAGAACCAAAATATTCGCCTGCTGTATAGAATCCGGCTGTTGGTGCAATGTCCGCAAAAGGAAGAGTTTCCTGCTCAATATCGTCCTTAAGCAGTTCCCTTCGGGTTCCGCATGAAAACAGAAGAATTGCATCAGGTTTGAATTTCTGCATTTTCTTATGACTTTTCCGGGATTCTTCAATAATTACATCGGGATCGGCGTACCCAATTCTGAATTTTTCTCCGGTGTGAACATCTGCTCCGAATAGAATTCCATCATTTTTCGTTACAGAAATAGGAACCCGCGCAATATATCCGTGTTTTTTCTTGATGAGAAATGAAAATCCTACTGCGTTCTCTGCAAAGTTACGATCATTTTCAATACCAAGATAATGACGGTATACGGAAAAAGCGGGAAGATCATCGACCTGTTCTGCTGTTTTTTCGCGTGCAGAAGTAATGGTCATTTCTTTACTGAACGGTTTCCATCCAAGAGAGTAAGAAACCTCCAGAAAAAGATTTTTTCCTTTGAATATAATGACCGCAATTCCTGAATCACATACTTTCTGACCGCACAATATGAAAGATTGTCCGGGGTTATTATAATATCCTGCTGCTGCGCCAAAAACAGGGCATTCAGGAGCTAGCACGGACAGGGGTTTGATGAATTCCGATGAATCCATGCTGATGGCTGTACAGAGAATCATTATTCCGGCCGCCTGTTCCATCCGTGGTACGATTTTTTGTCTGATACATAAACCCACATTTTTTTCATCACCCTCTCTGCAGGGAAGGGTGATCAAATCTATTTGTGACGAATGAAAAAAAGAAATGATCATGACCGTTTTTCCGGTCGTTGTATAGCCGTTGATGATTTCACCATTTGTAGTCGCGCCGACTACTGCAGCATCGGGAAAATGTCTTAGGACTGCTGTCCCAAGACTCTCGAGCCATCCTTTGTTGTTTCTGGACGTATATATCTGAATGAAAATACTTCGTATATCAATTTTACCCCTGCTGGCGGCAAGCTTTGTATCAATATCGCCGGGCGAGTCAATGCTTAGAATAAGCTGGTTCATCACTGATTTTATAGACCATAGAAAGGTTACTGTCAATGGTTAAATTCATATGATTTTATGCTGATTCCTGAATTCAGTGGGTGACATATGATAGTGTTTTCTGAACAGACGGCTGTAGTAATTTACGGAATCAAAACCTGACTGTATTGCAATTTCAGTAACGGTCGACTGCGTCCGGCACAGAATATTGACAGATTTTTCCAGCCTGAGTTTGTTTATGTAGCCGGTGAATGTATCTCCGGTGAGTTCTCGGAATGTCCTGCAGAAGTGAGAGACTGTTATATGCGCACGATTTGCAAGAAAACTTACCGCAATACTGTCCGTATAATGGATATTAATATAATCCAGTATATTTTCAAACCGTCTGATGCTTTCTGTCTTCAGTGACAGTTCCCGCTGAGTCATAATACGCCGGAGATGATTTCTTATAAGCAGCGTGATAAGTTCATAGAGTGAGGCTTTTACCGCAAGTTCGTATCCGATTTTTCGTGAAACATATTCAGTAATCATCTTTGAAATACAGCCTGAGAGTTTTTTGTCGTTTTTAACAAGGTTTGTAAATGTTATTCTGTTTTCTTCGAGCGGTGTGATAAATTTTGTCTGGCACAGATCAGTCTGTCTGCTGAATAAAAAAGGCAGATTTATACGGATGACATAGAATGTAAGATCATTCGAACTGCTCTTCATGAAATGAGACTCACAGCTGTTTATAATAACAATATCTCCTTCTGCTGCGGTGAACGTGTGTCCTGCACAGTCAAGAAATGCGTTTCCTGAGATAAATACATATAACTGCATTTCTTCATGCCAGTGTCTGCGGAATATGGTTCCGGTTTTCACAGCTGATTTCAAAAAAATATCGACACCGAATAAGCTGTCTGGCATTTCTTTTGAGTAATATTCATTTTCGGCCAGTATGTCCGGTATCATATCAATACAGTGCTAATAAATATCAATGTAATTGTCGCTCCCTGTTTCTCGTTTCACTAGTATAAAAAACAGAGGTAAATTATGCAATCAAAAAATATTCCGCGACATGCAGGTATGACACTTTTTGTTGTAGTTGCCATGTCCTTTCTGGCAACACTTGATTCAAGCATTGTTAATATAGCTCTTCCTGTTATGGCAGACAGTCTTCATGTTACGCTGTCTTCAATAGAATGGGTCGTTGCAAGCTATGTTATGATTATCTGTGCAACGCTGCTTTTTTTGGGGCGGCTTGGTGATATAACAGGAAAAACAAATGTATTCAGGTTCGGCACTATACTGTTTTTGACCGGTACACTGTTTTGCGGTTTCTGCCGGTCGTTTGTACTTCTTGTCTTTTGTCGTTTTATTCAGGGACTAGGAGCAGCAGCGTACATGGCTAACAATCAGGGAATTATAACACAACTGTATCCGGGCAAAGGAAGAGGAAAAGCGTTGGGGATTCTTGCAGCAGCCGTAGCGCTCGGAACTATGTCGGGGGCACCGGTCGGAGGATTGATTGTATCGTTCATGAAATGGAATTATATTTTTTTTGTGAATGTTCCGATCGGAGCGGTCGTTTTTTTACTTGGCCTGAAATATCTGCCTGCAGAATCATTGCGGAAAGACAGTCCGAAACAGCATATTGACACAGCTGGTTTTATATTCCAGTTTCTTGGAACAATATTATTGTTTGCAGTACTTATAGAAGCACTGCAGACCGGATTTGGCAGTCTGTTAATAATTTTTACACTCTGTATTTCATTTGTTCTGCTTATATTGTTCATTCTTTATGAATTACACTGCAAAGAAGCACTCCTTGACCTTTCGTTATTTTCCAACCGGTTGTATTCAGTAAGCCTTATATGTGCGTTTATTTCGTATATTTGTATTGCGGCATATACAATTATTCTTCCTTTCTATTTTGAAGATACACTCAGGCTTTCTCCGTCAGTATCAGGTTTGCTGATGATGACGGCACCTTTGTTTATTGCATGCCTGTCTCCGGTATGTGGAGCACTTTCTGATAAAACAGGTTCCGAACTGCTGACAGTTGCAGGGCTTCTTGTTATGGCAGCAGCTTTTTTCAGTATGTCGCTTTTTTCTACCGGTACTTCTTTCGTAAATTGTGCTGCCGTACTTATTCTTATGGCAGCGGGTCAGGCTCTTTTTCAGCCGACAAACAATTCTCTTATTATGTCAGCCTGTCCGAAGACAAAACTGGGAATAGGCGGCAGCGTTAATTCGTTTGTACGCAATCTGGGGCAGTATACGGGCATTGTTCTTTCTACTACTTTTTTGTATGCTTTTATGAGCAGAAAAGCTGGGTACCGCGTAGTTGATTATATAAAAGGCAGGGACGACGTTTTTGTGTACGGTATGGGGCGGGTCTGTCTTATTCTTATGATTTTCTGTATATTTGGTGCGGTCATTACCGTATTTCGTGCCGTAAGGATCCGCGCCGGAAAATTAAATCAGTAATATAATAGGGATATAAAATTTCAGCCGGAAAAACAGTTTCCGGCTGAAGCAGTCTTCAGGCAAATGTGGAACCGTTGCAGCCCCATGCATCGGCGGTAAACGGCTGGAATGTAATATAAATACGTCCTGCCGGAATGTGCAGATTGTCCTGAAGCAGTCCACAGATTTTTCCCGAAAGATTTCGGTTTATTTCCGGTGAAAGACCACCTATACTTTGGACTTCAACAAATGCAGCTGCATCTGTTGAACCGGACATCATGACATTTGCATGGCTTGCAACTGCCATAACGTATTGTTCCGGTTTTCCGATTGTCTCAGCTATAATGGATGAAAGCTTTTTAAGTACTGACTGGGGAATATCGTACGGACATTTTACACTGATCATTGGCATAAACTACCTCCATAATGATATACAGTATAATACTGTTCTGCAGGAATTACAGGGGAAGATAATTTAATAATGTGTGCAGTGGCAGCGTATACTTTCAATGAGTGTATCCAGAAAAGACCCGACAATCTGCCGGTCGTTTTCCGTTCCGTACAGATTGACGCAGCAGTCGGCTTTTTCTCCGAACGTTGAAAGTGATATCTGGAAATAATCCGGATACTTTATGGAACCGGTCATGAACGCATCAGTCATATCTGTTGTTCCAAACGTAAGTTTCTGTTTGTCCAGAATGCCGATGTTCGTAAATGAAACAGGAGGGTTGTTAAAAACTTTTTTCAGAAACACGAATGCAGTACCAAATGGCACTAATTTAAAAAGTTTTTCCAGAAGCACAAGATTTTTCATACATGACGGATCATTTTTCCGGGTATCCATGCAGTTTTTTACCCGGCTGAGTGTGTCTTCAAACGAGGCAGGCAGTTCCTGCCCGATATCACAGGAAATTGTTGTGACAAGATTACAGATACCCACAGTCTGTCTGTCGTGAAGAAAACGTCGGACATCAATTGCACACGGCAGTATGTCGGGTGTGCCGAACACGGCAGCAAGAACGCGTATGTATGCCGTCATAAAAACATCATTTACCGTTGCCTTATGATCTGCAGCATATTTTTTAATATACGCGAGCATATCCTTCGAAACTACTCTGCGTTCGATAAACGGTGCTGCTGGATTACCTTCAAACGAAAACTGCTGATTTCCCCGGGGGCTTAATTTTTCCCGATGAAAATATAACCCGAACCGTTTTTTCAGCGGCAGACGTCCGGAAATCTGCGCAACCGTTCTGTCGGTCATCATGGAACAGTTTTTAATTTCAGTACCTGTTTCAAGCGCCGTATACAGTGAAGCAAGCCGGTAGAGAACTTCCTTGAATCCGGCTGCATCGCAAAGCATGTGATTCATAATAATGCACAGTACATCCTTGCCGGAAGCTTTGAACAGCCCGATTTTCATCTGAGGACCATACCGTTCGTCGATTTCCTGCATGAGAAAATTATTCTGTTCCGCGCCGCAGTCTTCTTTCTCTATAAGCGAAACGAGTTCGTCCGGTGTATATCCTCCGTCACACCAGACCGGCATTTCTTTCTGTATACGCAGATTGCAGCGGATAAGCGGAAAAGAATCCGAGAGCAGTGATACAGCCTGCGTAAGGCGCAGAAAATCCAGTCCGGATCTGCATGTAGCGCTGAAATGCAGCACATGGTTATTAATTTTTTTGGTTTTAAAAAGCTGCTGAAGAATGTCCCACGGAACGGCGCGGTATAGTGTCATAGTTTACCTCTTTTATTTGCAATACATCGAAGTACCAGTACTATAATTCGAATAATTGTTCAAATTATAGTACTGGTACACAGATAAAGTCAATAATTTGAACAATTATTCGAATATATTGAATGATAGTGAAGTACATGTTAAACTGGAACAGGACAGGTAACAGAATGACAAAGGAACGAGTCGTCAGTAAGCTCAAACAGGTTCGCGGCATCAGTATGCGCGAAAAGATAGTGGAAACAGCGGAACGGTATTTCTGTGAAAAGGGATACTTTGCAGCAACGTCGCGGAAACTTGCGGATGCAGCCGGAATATCTATTGGAAGTTTTTATTTTTATTTTAAAGATAAGGAGGAACTTCTTCTGGAAGTATACCGGAAGCAGAGCGGCAGATTTATCATTACTGTTGCTGCTGCATATGAAAATACCGGCCTGTATAAAACGGACAGAAGGGAATGGCTTGGAACATTCATAAGACAGCTCCTTGAGACATACGGAAACAGCGGAAAATTACGGGCGGAACTCAAAGCGGTAACATGGAAAAATTCTTATATCGCAGAGCAGAAAGCAATTATTAAAAAGGAAACCGTTGCGGCGATGATGCAGCTCTTCACAACATCGCCGGTGCTGGATGATGTACATGTACATCATCCAGACGTTGCACTGCTGTTTGTTATTGACATAATGGATGCAGCTTATGAACGTATTGCTGCAGGAGGTACACCGGAAGAACGGGAAGCGGTTATTCAGGAATGCACCGACTTACTGTACCGGTATCTGTTTTCAAGATGTGACTGAACTGATGCATGCATATCCTTACTGCAGCTGAGTGATAATCGTTGACATGTCGAATTCTGCCCATTCATCTTTTATCAGGCCGCCTTCAAACCTGATGAGTTCCATGTAGGGAATGGTAATGCGCCGCCCGGTTGCTTTGACACCATGAAATTCACCTGTATGTGTGCATGTCATGATTATGCGCACCGCAGCTTTGTCGTCCTGAATAATTATATCGGCAACTGCTGCCTTTATATCGGTAAATGCTGAAAAGAAAAAATGTTCATCGTCAATACGTTCTTCCCTTGTCATAGGGGAACCGCCTCCCGGCGGATAGTACATGTGGGCAGGATGTAAGAATGCAGCAATTTTATCCTGCTGTCCTGTTTCATACGACGCAATATATGCCCTGCATATGGTTTCCAACAATTGCATACTCTTCACCTCTGTTGACAGTATATCATACAATACGGAAATGCAGTGCGGAAATAGTTGTTTCCGATTCCTGTTTATATGTTATACTGTTTTAATTATCCATAACCGGGGGATGTATGGTGACAGAAAAGAAATGCCGTTGCAAATGGTGTGAGGACGGTGGGCTGCTGCAGGAATATCACGATACCGAATGGGGATTTCCTGTTCACGACGACAGAAAACAGTTTGAATTTCTTATGATGGAAGTTATGCAGTGCGGCCTTAACTGGATGATGATGCTCAAAAAGCGTGATATATTCCGTATCTGTTTCGATAATTTTGACTATACTAAAATCGTGAAGTATACGGAATCGGATGTCGAACGGATTCTGACCGTTCCCGGTATGATCCGCTCCCGGCGGAAAATCGAAGCTGTTATACATAATGCCCGGTGCTTTATGGAAACGGCGGCAGAGTATCATTCTTTTTCCGAATATCTGTGGAGCTTCACCCGGAACAGAATGGTACTGTACAGAGGACATTCAGGCGGTTCCATTCCTTCTCGCACGGAACTTTCTGACGTCATAAGTACCAGCCTTAAAAAACGCGGTTTTAAATACCTTGGGTCGGTGACGGTGTATGCACATCTTCAGTCATGCGGCATAGTGAACGATCATGTCAGAAACTGTTTTTTGTACCGGCGGCTTATCGATGAAGCCGGTACTCAGCTTGTCCGCAAGAAGGATAACGGATGACTTCCGAATCCTTCATGAATACGGATTACCGTGCCGTCCATGTTCCGTCGGCATGTATGTCTATGTTGTTGTCTTCCATAAGCTGTACGTCCGCAGGTTCTTCTTTTTTCCAGAGTCCTGACACGAAGTTCGTATACGATTTCATGACGATTCTGCCCCGTAAACTGAAACTGTTTTCCGGTGGAAATATTTCTCCTTGTCCAAGATCAGCATCACCATTGTAATGGGCCATCATTGCGTTGACAATAGAGGGGACTAGTCTGTCGATATCCTTATTAGGTACGTGATATCCTTTCATCGTGTTTGCTGCAATATTTCCTATGCCGTTTGCTATAACAGCGCGTCCCTCTGTATCAAAATTTCTGCCCGACGCCTCATAAGAAGGAATCTGGGCAACACGCCTCGTTGTAATAGAGGCGCTTCCGTCGGTGCAGAGTGTGACAGTCCGCCAACTGCACGGCCACGTTACTAGGGAACCTGTTTCAATATCCACAATTGTCTTTCCTGCAAGATACTGAGGCGCGTTTGAAGGCCAGCTGTGTTCAACGATGCTGCTTGCATGGTAATGGCCGGTAAAGAAAAGCCGTACGTTGTAAGCTGCGAGCAGCGATGCCAGTTTCCAGTCGTCGTCGACGATATAATCCGGATACTTGTCTTTCATCGCTTTTATGTGTTCCATGAGAGGATGGTGTTCTGCAGCGATGACTGCAATTCCCTTTGACGATGCGTCTTTGAGGACGCTTTCAATCCATGTGTACGTTTCCGGTCGTATTGCTCCTGATGTTTCAGACCATTTTCTTCCGTTATTGTGTTCATATTTTGCGCTGTCAAGGGCAAGAAGCCAGAGGCTGGGTGCAACTTCGACAACGTATGAAAGACTTTCAGAATCCCTTCTTAGTGCAGACCCATATCCGTCGGCAAGATATATCGAGACAAAAGCTGACGGATCGACGTTTGGGACCGGTTCTGTACGACCGTCCGGGAGAAAGCGGACAGAAGCCGGATTATTGATATCGTGATTTCCGGGAAGCACATAGGACTTAATACCGTCTGCTGCAAGGTCTGAAAGATAGCGCGCGAACAGCCTGTGGTCCTGGAGCTCGCCGTCTTTTGTGAGGTCGCCGGTGACAAGAACGAATGAGGGGTGAACGGCTTTAATGTCAGCCAGTGCCGTTCTGAGCGTTTCTTCACTTTCTTTCAGCAGTTTACGGTCGTCTGCCATGTATGCGTCCCATGCTGCTCCGCTTGTGCCGAGCGATGTATCGTACATGTGCGTATCGGAGAGAACGCAGAACGTCACGGCCGGATATCCCGGTGCGGCATCTTTCGGGCTTCCTCCCGCAGGTGCCTTTCCTTCCGGACCTGATGCAGCACAGGATGCGAATGCGAACATGAGACAGAGTGCTGCCGCTGCCGGAACGTAGTGATAGTGATTTTTATGACAGTTGATATTCATACCTGCCTTATAACACTGTTGTGTGAGGGTTTTATTATGACAGTGTGAAAAGTGTGTAAACTGCGTGTCCGTAAAGTTTGTGACTTTACGGTTTATTGACCGCCGCCCGGCTCGCATTTATAGTTTCGGTATCATCATATTTTTTAAAGGAGGTCTGTACGAATGGATATTGTAAGCAGCATGACGGCGGTACTCAGACAGTAAAAAATTACCGGTAGCCCGTTGTTCCCGGTAAAGTTTTTTCAGCATACCTCTTTTCTTTCTGTCTTTTTCAGACTAATCCGCATTTTATCCCGTCTGACGAATACCCCGTCATTTATCAACGCGGTTACAACTTTTTATATCCGGATCCGTGTGTGCCATACAGCATACTGCCGGTTCCGGAGAAGGCGTTGGTATGTCCAGAACACAATTTATAATCCGCGAATGCACGGAAGCATGTATCTGCGTTCCCTCTGGAGGTTTGTCATGAATGTTGATTTTATACCCGAGTCGTGGGGCTGGAAACAGGAATTTTTTTCAGCATGGAATGCCGCGGCTGTCGATGAAAAAGAAGTATCTACTCAGAAAGACGGTTCTGAATCAGAACCCGGTTCAGTGCTGATGCCCGCGCGCGTAACCGGCAGGGAGTTCCATCAGTATGAAGTTGTGTGTCCCGATTTTTCCGGCAGACCGGGCTTTCCCCGTATGCAGACCGTTCCGGGGATATACGGGGATGTGCGGGTGAGCGGGAGGTTTGACTATACTGCCTCATCCCGCGCTGAATATCCCGTTCCCGGCGACTGGGTGCTTGTTGACTGCGAAGCCGGTGCACTCCGCATCAAGGCTGTCCTGCCAAGACGTTCCTCATTGAGCCGTACCGCTGCCGGACCGAAGACGGAAGAACAGGTTCTTGCGGCAAATCTTGATATGGTCTGTCTGGTGTTTGCGCTTGACGGCGGCCGCAATTTTCTTGAGCGGCTTCTTGAACGGGCACTCGTAACCGCACGTAATTCAGGCGCATCCGTCTGTGTCGTTTTGAATAAGGCTGACCTCGCGCCGGAAGAAGAGAAAGAATACGCGCTTGCTGCGGTATCGTATGCCGCTCCCGGCGTACCGGCAGTCTGCGTGAGCGCTAAGACGGGAGAAGGCATAGAAGGCCTGATGCAGTTTCTTTCTCCGGGGGATACAATCGGCGTACTCGGAAAAAGCGGCGTCGGAAAATCCGCACTCGTAAACGCACTGGCGGCATACGGCAGCGGAAAAAATGATTCCGGTGCAGCACAGTATGTTGCACAAAATACCGCAGACGGATTCGATACGGAGGAAACAGCCGGAACTGCAGAAAGTACCGGACCGGCTGCAAAAGAGGGACATGTCAGGGAGGCGGATCACCGGGGCAGGCATACGACGACATCGAGCAGGCTGTACCGGCTTCCGTCCGGCATCCTCATGATTGACAGTCCCGGCATCAGGGAGTTGAAAATCTGGGGTAGTACCGACAGCGTAGACGACGCATTTCCCGAAATCGCTGAGCTTACCGGCCGCTGCCGTTTTTCCGACTGTACCCATACGGGCGAACCCGGATGCGCAGTACAGGAAGCGCTTGCTGAGGGGCAGCTTGATGAAGCCCGTTACCGTGCCTGGCTTGATTTGCAGCGGGAGCAGCAGTGGATGGAACGGCGGACTGATGAACAGGCACGGCGTGCCGACAAAGAAAAATGGAAACGGATTTCCAAATTCCAGAAAGAATTGAAACGGAGCCGGTAACCGGTTTCCGCATATGCAGGAGTAATTATGCATTTTTTACCACTTACTGAATCTTTTTTACCGCAGGCAGAGACGCTTGCCCGGGAACAATACAATCGTGAACGTTCTTCATGTTCCGCACTGCCTGCGGATATGCCGCCGTATCCTCTGGGAAAAACGCTGAAAGATGCGGAGGAAGGTGTCGGTTTTGCCGCCGTTACGGATGACGGAACTGCGGCCGGTTATCTTTTTTTCCCGTGGGTTAAGTTGAACGGCTTTTTCGGGGTGTGTACCGGTGCGTACAGCCCGCTGCACTGTTACGCTGTCAGGGATAGTTCGTCTTTGAAAGGCGGTATGACACGCGGAAAGACAGTTTCGATGCTGTTTCAGAAATGTGCGGAACGGCTTATGCAGAAGGCATGTTCAAGTCTGGCAATGACGGTATACGCACACGATGCGGAGGTCGTCGAGGTGCTGTCACTGAACGGGCTTGGTATACGGTGTGCGGACGCAGTCAGGAAAACGGCACTCCCGCTTGATGATGCCGTTTCACCTGAAAAATATACGCTTCCCGCAGGCTTTTCATTTGCCGCCATAGAGGCAGACCGGCTTGCGTCAGACAGCGGGCTGACAGCGCGTTTTACGGAACTGTTTTCCATTCTGGTAAATCATCTCAGGGCGTCACCGGTATTCTTTGCGGAGGAACCGTGGACTGCGGCAGATTTTGCTTCCAGATGTCAAAAGCGCCGGAGCAGATTTTTTTCCGTATTTACGGAAAAAGGCAACGGCCGCGAACCGGCCGGTTACATAGAACTGTACCGCGGCGGAGAAAATTTTGTGAGCTGCGGGCTTGCAGAATCCGGCAGCCTGCTGCATATCTGCGGGGCTGTTGTCAGGCCGGAATACCGAGGGATACTGCCCGGCGGCAGTACAACCATTGCAGCGTTTATCCTTGAACAGATACGCCGCACTATGACTGCGGAAGGAATCGGGCTGATTGGAGTGGACTGCGAAACGCTTAATCCGACCGCCCGTTATTTCTGGGGTAAGTATTTTACGAATTATACCTGTTCGATGCACCGGCGGATAGACGAAAGGCTTCTGCCGTAATCAACAGAAGCCTTTCATACCGGCAAGCCCGTGAGTACATCACAAGACTAGTGATGTACTCACGGCTTTTTCAAAGCACGTTGTCGAGCCAGCCGTTGAGCACTTTGAGCTGTTCCGGCGTATGGAACCAGTGTTCACAATTTTCCGCAACAGTCAGGCTGCAGCCGAATTTTTCCGAAAAAGATTCGGCCGTAGTTCTGTCCGTCAGTGCATCATGCTCACCGTACAGAATGTGTGTCGGTGCTGTCCATTCCGTAACAGGATTGTTCCTGACAAACTCGTAATAGTCCCAGTCCAGCCTTTCTCCCGACGAAGAGGGAATCTGCGTTTTTTCCTGCAGTTCACTTTCCGTAACGGCATCGTGTGCCATCATGTTCCTGATAAGTTTTTCCATGTCAAGCACCGGTGACAGAAAAAGGCAGGAGTGCAGGGTGTCCTGCTGATACGTCATCAGCGAAAAAAACGCCCCAAGGCTTACGGCGTATACGCTTATTTCCGGCCATCGTTCTTCTGCATAGTTCATAATAATCCGGAGGTCACGCATTCCGTTCCATATATTGCAGGGAGTGTCGTGTTTGTCTTTCCTTTCGCCGTGTTCCGGAAGGTCAAAGGCAAGCGTCTGGTATCCTTTTGCTGCGGCTTTTTCCGCAAAACCTGCAGAGTCTTCTTTGCAGCCGAATTTTCCGTGTACTGACAGATACAGTTTTTGTGACTCTTTGCCGTATACGACAGCAGGAATTCCCTGTATGCGTATATGACGTATATCGTCTGATTCAATATGTTTCATATAAATATCCTTTTAGTGCAGCTGCGGATTTTAAAAAATACGCAGCAGAATATATATAAGGGATGATGGGCATATCTGAAAAACTTCAGTTTTTAAAAGTCCCTGTTAAAATGAGTGTGATATAAAAAAAAGAAAGGCAACCTGAATTACTTCAGACCGGAAATACGTTCCGGGCGTCTATAGCATGATAACAATTTTACTATACAGAAAGGGTCTGTATTCAGTCAAGAGAGATATCCGTATACCTGCTGATCAAGTCATGGCTTGTTTTGTCCAGTGAGCTTTCAACAGTTTCCGTATGCGCAGCCTTCCGGAAACTGCCATTTGCCGTTTGAACAGAAAGTACAGCTGCCCCGGCTGCGTGCAAGATGTCCCGTAGTTGTGTCGAACGAAATGTTTCCATTGCGGAATTCCGTTGTTATCGCACCGGTTATGAGTTCGTACGGATCATAGAAACGGGCAAGCAGCAGCTGCCATGCACTGTATCCCAGTTTTTTCTGTACAGGATCTTCGATACCAGTGATTCCTACAGGAATCATGCCGTTTTGAGTTGGTGTTCCGATCCGCTTTTCCTTTTCAAGAATTTCTGCATCACGGGGAAATTCCGACAGGAAACCTTTCCACGCGTCAGATGAAAAACGGGCATGCGGGACAAAGTTTTCCGCATAAGAAAAATGTGGTGTAACAATAATGCGTGCACGGTAGATGACGTTCCCTTTTTTATATTCAAAATAACAGTACCGTCTGCATGTTTCACTGAGCAGATCATATACGTCGCGTCCTTCAGTGGAAAACGAAAGCGATCCGCCTCTGTTTTTAAAACTTTGTTCAAACATAACAAGAGAACTTGTACTGACAATAATTATGATTTCAGGCCGACTCTGCAGCAGCTGGCGGAGTACGTAATCTTTTTCGAGTACACATCTGCTGCTGATTCTGCTGCAGGGAATGTCGTATTTATCTGAAGACCAGCCGGGAGATGCACAGCCGACCATATCGTACATTGATACATCTTCTCCCATTGTAATACTCGCGTCAGAAATACCTGTCTGTTTTTCAAATTTTCTCAGAACTGGGAGAAGCCGTTGGTAATATCCGCATCCGTTTTCGTAAAGTTTTAATGGGATGCCGGCAGGAATATTAAGTTTTCCCGCAAGCACCATTCCTTTTCTGAACGACGGTTTGTCTGTTTCAATGTCTTTTTCCTGTGAAATATGTTCCAATACAACGGTCCGTTCCTCCGGCAGCCACGTCAGCTCATAGTGTACCGGAGTCCTGCGGTTTACGTACTGCACAGTCAGATCGAGCCATCGATGGGACGTTCCGCGCTTACAGGAAATAAGCCAGCCGTCGTCTTCTGCTTTCAGTTCCGTACCGCTGATAATATATTTTTTTATGATATCACGAGAGAGGCTTTCCTGAAAAATAGTTGCATGACGATAATAATACGCATAATCTGTCGTATCGCTGAATACCGGATAACACCAGCATGCAGCAGTATTTCCTGCAAAATATGCAGTCAGATTCGGATTGATACCTACCGTCATGACAGGTGCCTTCCTGCATCCCCGGAGAATCGCCGGTTCTACGAGTTTTTCGCCGGCGGAAACAGCGTCCATCCATTCTACCGGTTTTTCATCAGATGACTGCGGAAGTATTCTGCGCGCTGCCTCGGGACA
>JALNVF010000022.1 GCA_023231445.1 Treponema sp.
GGATGTCCGTCCGGCAGCATCGGATGCCGTTACATCCGCCGTATACTTTCCGTCGGGAAGCGCCCAGCCGTTATACGTACCGGCACCGGCGTTGCTGTCATACTCGTTCAGCGAAATCTGCCACGTCTCTTTGGAAGATCCAAGCGCTGCTGCTTCTGCGTCGTATTTTTTTTCCGTATCGGTGTCCGTAAGGACGACTTTTACCGAAACTACACCCTCATCATCCGAACACGTTCCCGCTATAATAAAATGGCCGCGGATTACAACCGCTGTCGACGGATAGGTAATGGCAACTTTCGGTGCTTCCGTATCTACTGCCGCTCCCAGCCCTACCTGGCAGGATACAAGTGGTATAAGTGCTGCTAAAAAGAAAACCGGCAGAAAATATTTGGTGTAGACGCGCGTTGACATAGGCATCCTCCTCTTTTAAACATTTTTTATAAAAAAATTATCCTAAGTCCTTTTCGGCAGAAAATAGAGAGTTGAACAGACTTTTGTCTCTTAGTATATCATATATACAGAAAAAGTCCAATTTATCTAGTCTTAAAATTACTGTTTTTTTTATTAAAAAAGCCGGCTGTATGAATAATAATCATACAGCCGGCTTTTATCTTCTTTATTAGAAAAAGATGTTATATTCTTGTTTTCTCCACTTTGTCATGCTGCTGCTGCAGAATGGCCATAACCCGGTCGACAGTTTTCTGTTTCGGATCAGAATCATCCGCAGGAAGCGCATCAAGTATGTCTTTTCTGAATTTCTTACACTCAATGACAGGACCAGCCGTAAGCAGGAGTTTATCTTCTTCAACCAGATCCATAATCATGTCTTCAGGATGATCAGGATTAATTCTAAGACAGTTTCCGTTGACTGACACGAGAATCATCACATCAAACAGGCGCAGATAGCTGTCAATTTCACGCAGACCTTTCTTTGTTTCCGGTTTTCCGGGACGGTAACGCGTACCGCTGGGGAACACAAGAATTACCTGCCCGCGCTTTTTGCAGTCGTCCATTGCATGCATGGCGGCCATATTGATTTTCCGGGCTTTTTTTTCTTCCTCAGCTTTCTCCTCGCCGGTTTGCGCTGTTTCTTCCGCTTTTGAAAGACTTCTCGTCGGATAAATGACAACACGTGTAAATCCTTCGGCAAATGCGCGCACAAACGGATTTTCCTCGTTGAGTTTCATACCCGCAATAGCCACGATACGTTTTCCAAAATCTTTCTGCCAGTCTTCTTTTCCGTGATCCATAAAATAGACGATCGCCGGCAGATCAAGGTTCGTATAATGTTCCATAAGGATAAGGCCGTGCTTTCCTTCTTTTGCAACAGCATCGTAAAAAGATTTAAAATTTTCTATATTGTTAAGGCCTGAACCGGGAAGCAGATTTTCTGAAAGCAGCGGATCCATAAACCGCCGTGCATCCAGATTTGCTTCCTGATAAATATTTCCTTCGTCAATTTTTGCTGCAGCACGGGAAACTGACGTAAGCTGTGCAAAATATTTTCCATATTTTTCTTTTAATGAGGTACCCATCATGTCTCCTGAAAATCAGATTCTATTCTATGTGTGAAACAGGTATATGTCAACGCGTGTATGTACATGCTTCTGTCTGCCTGTGCGGCGCATGGTATAAACGGGTGTTTCAGTCTATACTGCACGGTATGTTAATGGCTGTTCCGGATTTTATACTGTTTATGGTTGTAAGCGTGGTAACCGTGTATCTGCCGCTTTTTCTGCGCGTGTTCGGATATACGACGACACAGACAGGTCTCCTTCTGGCTGTTTTTAATGCAGCCGGTATTATAATTCCGCTGCTCGTTACTCCTGTTATGTCCCGGGCAAAACGGCTCGCCCCGGTTCTCCTGATCGTTGCGGCAGGAATGGCTGTTATGCCGGTACCGCTGTTCCACTGGCATGGGTTTGCAATTACTGCTTCGGTGCTTGCTCTATATGCAGCATTCTACCGCAGTGCAATTCCTGTATGCGACACAATGATAAACAATTCACTCGGCGTACACCGTGAACGATACGGATATGTACGTGTATCAGGAAGTACCGGTTTTGTTATAATGAGTCTGATTCTTCAGCATTTCATCGTACTTGAAAAAAGCCCCCTGTTTGAAATGACTGCATGGATGAGTATTCCTGCTGTACTCCTGACTTTCACCATACTGCCGTTTACAATGTCAAAAAAATTTGAACAGAAAAATGTAGTTGCTGAGGAAAAGCAGGAAACGGAAAAATTCCGGGAAATAATTACTTCGTTCGGTTCTGGTTATTTCCTTATATTGTTTGTTATATTCATGCAGTATATGGGTATGGTTCCTGCAAACCAGTTTTTATCGCTTTATTTAAAGGATTCACTCAAAAGTAATGCATCAGGTTTCATGTGGGCTCTCAATGCAGTCTGCGAAATTCCGTTCATGTTTCTGAGCGGCAGGTTTATCCGCAGATATGGTCCTCTGCGGCTTATTTTTATATGTACTGCAGCTGTGTCGGTACGAATGGCGTTTTATGCGTTTATCCCGAATCTGGCAGGAGTTGTCATGGGGCAGATAATGCACAGTCTGACATTCGGATTATTCTACCCCAGCTGTATCACCTGGTGTGCACAGTCCGCACACACCAGCCGGAGTGTTGTCATAAGTATGACACTGTTTACTGTCGTGGGAAGCCTTGCGAACGCGATCGGTTCATCGCTGGGCGGCTGGCTTATAGACACAGCTGGCTACCGTAATATGTTCTGTATATTCGGACTAATGCCGCTGGCAGGTCTTGCGGTATACAGACTGCTGAAACAGAAATAAATACAGGGCAGGCCGATTGTCGATATATAAAAACCCTGATAAAATAGAACGTATGAGTAACATAAAACAAATTACACCGTATATTTCCGTCATTCATTCCGATATATGCAATCATCCGCTGTTTGAAGGATACTGGCCTATTCCCGACGGAGTCACACTTAATTCATATTTTGTACGCGGCCGGAAGACTGCCCTTATTGATCTTACGGCAGACTGGGAGGAAGCTGTTGCTCTTTTAAAAAAACAGCTTGCGGAAATAGAAGGCAGCGGAAGGATTGATTATCTTATTCTTAACCATCTTGAACCTGATCATACAGGATACATGCAGCAGTTTGTAAAGCAGAATCCCGACGTAGAAATTATTGCGACGGTAAAAGGATGCGCACTCGTTAGAAATTTTCTTAAGGCAACTGAACGTTGTCCGGCGCTGAAAATACATGAAGTAAAAACGGGTGATACACTTGATCTTGACGGTGTTACGCTTTCATTTTATGAAATACCGAATGTCCACTGGCCGGAAACCATGTGCACGTTCGATGCAGCGTCAGGAACGCTTTTCAGCTGCGATGCATTCGGCGGATACGGGAAAACCGGTGAACGTATTTTTGACGATGAATTTACGGATAAGGAGCTCAAGTTTTATAAAAATGAAGGTCTGCGCTACTATGCAACAATCGTTGCAAGTTTCAGTATGTTCGTAAAACAGGCTGTAAAAAAATTAACGGATGCAGGGCTTGTCATTAAAACAGTGGCACCGAGCCACGGACTTATCTGGCGTACACATCCTGAAGCAATCATTGCTGATTACGTAAGATATGCGGGCTATAATACCGGTGGTACATGCGAACATGAAATATGTATTATCTGTGCTTCAATGTACGGTAATACTAAAAAAGGTGCAGAAGCAGTGGCACGTGGCATAAAAAAAGAAGATTCGTCCATAAAGATTGATTTTCTTGAAATCCCCCAGACTGATGAATCGCATGTTCTGGCTGCGGCATACCGGTCAGCCGGTGTTGTAATAGCCGCTCCTACATATGAATATAAACTGTTTCCGGCTATGGTTCAGATTCTTGATTTGTTCAACAGGAAACATTACACAGGGAAAAAAGCGCTGCGGATAGGTAGCTGGGGCTGGATAGGCGGCGGACGTAAGGAATACGATGCACTTTCAGAACCACTAAAATGGGATCAGATTGAACAATATGAATGGCAGGGAACACCTGCACAGACAGATCTTGACGCGCTTGAGGCAAAAGGCAGAGAACTGGCCCGTAAAATACTACCCGCATAAACAGGCCTGAAAATGTACTGTTTATTTTTGTGGCGGAATAGTAATTTCCTGTATATAATATAGTCACCATGATTCACCAGGAAATTGAAGAAATAACACTTGGAGAAATCGACAGTGCACTGCGTATCTGTCTCAGTACTATGCGCAGAAATGTACAGCAGTTCCGGGGAACGTTTTTAAGTCAGACCGCTGAAACCGGAATCTACAGCGGAAGTACCTCAATCCAGCAGCTGAGCGGACTGTGGCCGGGGGAAATGTGGCTTGCATTCGGTCTTACTGCAGAGAGCTGCTTCCGTGAAAGTGCTGATAAACTCCTTCCATATCTTTCCGGATACGCTGCAGAAATGAAAAACGGATCTGTAGAAAATGCCGGATTTCTTTTTTCGCCTTCATGTGTCCACTCCTGGAAAAGTATAAAAAATAAATCAGCAAACGAAACCGCACTGCAGGCTGCCGGTGCTCTTGCCGGACACTACCGCGAAAAAGGACAGTTTATACAGATGACAGGAAAAAACGGCGAACCGTGCTGTTACTGTTTTTCTCTTGAAAGTCTTATGTCGCTGCCGCTGCTTTTCTGGGCCGGAGGCGAAAACACCTGTCAGAAATACCGTGATATTGCAGAAAACCATCTCACTACCGTTATTACCAATTGTATAACGGAACACGGAGTTGTTTTTGAAAAATTCTTTATGAACCCGGCAGACGGGCAGCCTATTGCAGGCTCTTCAGATTCTGAATACACAGGCCAGTCTTTACAGGCGTATATTCAGGCAGAAGCATTACTCGGTATAGCGCTCTGTTACCGCTATAACAGAGAGTATAATTATATTAAAAGTTTCCGGCATCTGCTTTCGGTTTTTAAATCACGTCTTCCCCTTGATATGATTCCGTACTGGGATATGAATATTCAATCCGGCGACGACAACAGCCGTGATACGGCAGCAGCAGCGATAGCGGCATGTGCACTGCTGCAAATGTCAGAAAATTACTGTTCTGATGTTCCTGACGATGAAACGCTTTCCTGGCGCCGGAATGCAAAACGTATTATGAAAGAACTTACGGGCAGGTATGCTGTATGTGACACAGAAAAAAGTAACGGTCTGTTGTATTCGGGTTCCACCCGGAATAAAAACCAATGCACGTTACGGGGTGACTATTTCTATCTGGAGGCATTATGCCGACTGAGAAGTCCTCATTTTATTAACTGCTGGTAACAGGGAGATATAATTCAATGGGAAAAACTACTGACGTATTAAAAGAGTACCGGTATGACGGTGAAAAAAAACTGAACCTGAACAAAATCGTACATGACTCCGGGGGCCGTGAAAAACAAAAAGACGATCTTATAAAACAAACAGAACAGAATCTGCTCGAGATCGATGAACTGCAGGAAAAATTATACGCGGACACAAAAGAATCTGTTTTGATTGTTCTGCAGGCACTTGATGCCGCGGGGAAAGACAGTACCATAAAACATGTCATGTCCATCGTAAATCCGCAGAGCATAGATGTATTCAGTTTTAAATCTCCGAATACGGAAGAAGCAGCCCATGATTTTCTCTGGCGTTATCATAAGCGTCTTCCACAGCGCGGTAAAATGTGTATTTTTAATCGTTCATACTACGAAGAAGTTCTCGTCGTAAAAGTACACGAATTCTGGAAAAGTTATAAAATGCCGGAGCGGACAATCAACGACGATTATATCGGACAAAAGTACCGTGATATTACTGCATGGGAAAAATACCTGTACGGGAACGGCTACAGGATCGTCAAAGTTTTCCTGAATTTATCAAAGGATGAACAGAAAAAACGATTTCTTGAACGTATAGAGCGTCCTGAAAAAAACTGGAAATTCAGTGCAAATGACATACAGGAACGGGCTTACTGGGACAAATACCAGGAGGCTTTTGAAGACGCTGTAAATGAGACATCCACGCAGGATTGTCCGTGGTACGTTGTGCCTGCCGACCAGAAATGGTATACACGGTATCTTGTATCGGAAATTCTGGTAGAAACACTTCGCGATATTAATCCGCAGTTTCCGGAAATGTCTCCTGACGGTACAGCGCAGCTGGCTGAATGTAAAAAACAGCTTGAAGCAGAATAATCAGACAGGCATGTGTGTATGTACTGCAGACATGCCTGATGTGTATCATATTGTCTTACTTTACTGTCTCCCAGAGCATCATGTTATCTTCAAACCGTACCGAAATCTTCCCTGAATCCTTTAACCATGCCAGATAGGACTTTACCGTACTTCCTACGAGAACATACTGTTCCGGAGTCATAGTTAAATTGTATGCACGGAATAGCTGCTGCAGAACATGCTCAAAGCAGGATGGTTCATCGCAGAATGCTGTTATTTTTTCAGCAATCTCGTAAACTTTGTCTATATTAGTCTGTGCAAGGGGAGCAATATCATTCGTTGCAGCAGCATGTGCCGGAACAAACATTACTGCAGTAAGAGTTTTCACTTTCTCAAGCGTTGCAAGGTACGCCTCTACGTCGTAAATAAATCCTATCTGATATTTTTCAAGCGTCTCTCTGCTGGAAAGACAGTCTGCAAGATATACAACATTATCAGGATCGCGGTATCCGGCCATATCAAAAAAATGGCCGGGAAGGTTAATAATTTCAAACCCGGCAGGCAGAACGGATTCCGAAAGATATTCCGCACCGCTTTCCTGAGCCATAAGGAATTTATGCCGGAGATCTTCCGGCGGAAAACCACCGTACAGGAAGGAAGGTTCAAGAAGAGGATGTCTGGTAAAATCACATTCAATTCCCGGGGCATATATCCGGCAGCCGGTCTGTCCCTGCAGATATTTGTTACCGCCAATATGATCGGCGTTGGAATGGGTATTAAAAATTGTCTTCAGATGCCAGCCGTGCTGCTCAAGAATCTGTCTGACTTTTCTGCCTGCGTCTTTGTCGTTTCCACTGTCTATAAGACAGACATCCGTACTGTTTAATGCATATATGCCGATTTTTGCCGGACACTGGAGATAATAACTGTGCTCTGCCACCTGCACTAATTCATACATATTAATTTTCGTACGTTTTAAGAATATTTTCTGCAGTAACAAGTCTGCTCTGCCGAAGATCCATCGCCTGTTTTTCTATATATCGGTGAGCCTGAGGTTCTGTCATGTTAAGATACTGAATCAGAATACACTTCGCCCGGTCAACGAGCCGTATTTCCTCAATTTTCTTCTGAAGTTTCTGATTCTCGTTTTCAAGCGACATAACTCTGCGACGGCTTGCTACAAGAAGTTTTACCGCCTGATAAAAGAATTCGGGACTGACAGGTTTAGGAAGTACAAAAACACCTGCATCTTCAACGTTTTCGCTGATATCAGCGAGTATATTGCTGCTCACAATAAGAATGATCCCGGCATCGGTCTGTTCGGACGCATAAAGCGCAAAGTCGTCTCCGAGTTCGTCGGGAAGAGGTGAATCTATTATTATTAAATCAAACGTGTTGTCAATAAGATCCCGTCTCGCTTCTGCACAGTTCTGCGTAGTTGTAATACGCGAAAATGTACCGACATTGAGCATATCGGAGATAATTCCCAGAGTAGTATTTGTATTGGAAACAATCAGAACACTGTCCATGATTTATTCGTCAGCTTCTCCACCAGCATCCACAAATGCATTTACCGTTACTTCCGGAAGAACAGTTTTTACAAAACTGCTTGTCTCCGTAAGTTTGAGAGCCTCTGCAAATGTTTTGGGCAGCATCTCTACCCCTTGAATTTCCGCCGGTCTGGCTTTAAACATATTCATATCTCTGGCAGGCGGAAGCTGACGTTTTTCCTTTATTCCTTCAAATCCGGCACTGATAATCAGGGCAAGTGCCGCATACTGATTACAGGAAGGATCCGGTGAACGCAGTTCCATACGGCGGCGTTCTTCTTCCGCTGCAGGAAGCCGTATAAGCTGGCTGCGGTTTTTACTGCTCCAGCTTACGTATAAAGGAGCTTCAAATGCGCCAAAACGTTCATAAGAGGATCTGAGAGGATTCAAAAACGCAGTTATTTCTCTGATGCGGTACAAAATCCCCGCCATAAACGATTCCGCATCGGGAGGAAGTTTACTATCCGCAAAAATATTTTTTCCGTTTTTCTCAAGAGACAAATTGATGTGCAGACCGCTTCCTGCTTTACCGGCAAGTGGTTTTGGAAGGAAATTTGCATACAAACCGTTGCGTGCTGCAATAGTTTTTACGACAGTCTTGAATGTACCAAGATTATCCGCCGCCTGCAGCGGATAACTGTATTTAAAATCAACTTCGTGCTGTCCCGGTCCTGTTTCATGATGAGATGATTCCGGCTGGATACCCATCTGTTCAAGTGTAAGGCAGATGTCGCGGCGTATGTTTTCTCCTTTGTCCCGGGGTGCAAGATCACAATATCCCGCATTATCATGAGGAATAAGTGTTGGATCACCTTTTTCATCTGCCTGAAAAAGGTAAAATTCACATTCTGTCCCGATTTTTATATCATAACCGGCTTTCCTGGCATTTGTCACAACATTCTGAAGAATATAGCGCATATCCCCTTCGAACGGAGTCCCGTCGAGATACCGGATATTACAAAAAAAACGAACCACACGTCCATGCTGCGGACGCCACGGAAGGACAGAAAGTGTAGACGGATCCGGGACTATAAACAAATCGCTTCTGTCCACTTCAAGGAATCCTTTTACAGCGCTTGCATCAAATGATATACCGGTCTTAAATGCACGTTCAAGTTCGTTCGGCTGAATAGAAATACTTTTAATTGTGCCGAAAATATCGGTAAAAAATAATTTAATAAATTTTACATCATTCTCTGCAATGTACTGCAGTATTTCACTTTCCGTATACAGCATTATATCACCTCATAAAATATATTACTCAGAAAACCCCGGTTCCCGCAAATTGCGATCTTTCTCTCTCCGTATCAAGCCAGGATGGCGCCTTACTCCCGCAATTTGCGTAAGCAAATTGCGATCGTTGCAAAAGTACATGGATGTACTTTTGCAACGCCTATTCCACAGTTACGCTCTTTGCAAGATTACGCGGTTTATCGGGATCATTTCCCCTCAGTACCGCACAATAATACGCAAATAACTGAGCAGGGATGATCGACAGCATAGAAGCAAATATTTCATTCACTTCAGGAATATGAAACACAACATCAGCCTGTGTATTGAAATTCCCGCCTTCATCCTGCGTTATAACCATCGTTGCAGCACCGCGGGTCTTTACTTCCACGATATTTGAGCCTATTTTTTCATACAGCTCGGGCATAGTTGCGACAGCAACAACAAGCGTATTTGTATCAACAAGCGCGATCGGTCCATGTTTAAGTTCACCGGCCGCAAACGCTTCACTGTGCATATAGCTTACTTCCTTAAGCTTGAGTGCACACTCAAGGCTCGTCGCAGCATCAAACTGTCTGCCGATAAAGAAAATCTTTCCCTTATTGAACTGTTCTGACGCAAATTTCTGTATAATTGATTTATCGTCAAGAATCCGCTGAACTTTTCCCGGAATGCATTCCAGTTCTGCAAGCATTGACCTGTAATCATCGTCAGTAACCGTTCCCCTGATCTTTGCAGCTTTAAGAGCCAGCAGATTCAAACACATAAGCTGCGTCGTATAGGCTTTTGTTGAAGCAACGGCAATTTCAGGCCCTGCCCACGTATAAATGACTTCATCAGCCTCGCGTGAAACTGTTGACCCGACACAGTTCGTAATTGCTATAACTTTTACGCCTGCTGATTTAGCAAGACGCAGTGCCGCAAGTGTATCAGCCGTTTCACCCGACTGGCTTATGACGATAAAAATATCTTCTTTATGAATAATAGGATTCCGGTAACGGAATTCAGATGCTGCGTCGACATCAACCTGAAGCCGGGCTAATTTTTCAAAAGCATACTTAGCTACAACTCCTGCATGGTATGCAGTACCGCATGCGGTAATGATGATCCGCTGTGCTGTTTTCCATTCATCACCAAACGAAACTTCATCAAACTTTATATCGGATGTCCTGCCTTTCCCGTCTTTTTCAAGACGCGGACGCATTGTATCGGTAAGAGCCTTCGCCTGTTCATGAATTTCTTTAAGCATAAAATGGGGATATCCCCCCTTCTCCGCGGCAGAAACATCCCAGTCAACGTGATACGGATCACGGATAATTTTCTCACCAGTCTTCGATTTAAACAAATCAACATGGTCAGTATATAAAACAGCCATTTCATTCTGATCAAGAAAATATACTTCCCGCGTATGCTCAAGTAAAGCGGGTACATCCGATGCGATGAAATTTTCGCCCTTTCCAAGTCCCACGACAAGAGGACATTCCTTTCGTGCACATATGATGCGGTCCGGATAATCACTGCAGATGACAGCAAGCGCATACGAACCTTCCAGCCGGCTTAATGTTGCAAGGACCGCCTGAAACAGATCTCCGCTCTGTTCATAGTTGTAGTTAATAAGATGAGCGATAACTTCCGTATCAGTCTGGCTCCGGAATACGACATTCTGTGTCTGCAGCCAGGCCTTTAACTTCGCATAATTTTCGATAATCCCGTTATGAACGACAGCAATTGTCCCTGAAACATTGGTCTGAGGATGCGCATTTATATCGCTCGGTTCACCGTGCGTTGCCCAGCGCGTGTGTCCGATTCCAACGGAACCTTTTATTGTTTCTCCTGCAATCAGCTGTTCAAGAACTTTGAGTGCGCCTTTTGCCTTCCGTACGAGTATATTTTCACCGTCAAGGATCGCGATTCCAGCCGAATCATATCCTCTGTACTCAAGTTTTTTTAAAGAATCAATAAGAATGGGGGTTGCCTGCTTATTTCCAACATATCCTACAATTCCGCACATAAATCACCTCTGATTACAATATCTGATAAGTTTATAATATTGTAAAATGTCATTCAAGTAGAAAAAACCTCTTCATTATGTTAGAATAGTAATATGGGTAGAAAATTTAACAAAAAAACTGCAGTTCGGGAAATATCCTCTAAAAAACTGCTGCTCATTGCAGCAATTATTGCAGTGACAGCAATTATTGCTGCTTCTATTTTTATACTCAGTATACTCCGCCGAAAACCGGTAGCTGCGTTTTACGGATTGTCTGAATCGACACAAAAGGCAATCTCTTCCGAACTGGCAGATTTTACCATTATGACATACAATGCGTCAAAACCGCTTGCTGCACAGCTGAAATACGGAAAAAAAGCCGATATTCTTTTTACTTCCGGCGGGAAGGCTGTTTCAGATGCGGTACCGACAACGGAAAAAAATAAAGCAGCGCTGCCTCATACCGTTCTCGACGGAATGATAAGTTCCGCACGCATGTCCGCACCGCTCAATACGGAAGGGGCCGTACTTGCAGTACCGGTACTGATTAATAATTATGAGATCGACATCAACAGGCCATTAATGAGGAATTCCGGCTATGCATCGCTTGATTCGTGGGCAGATATAGATAAATTTGCACGAAGCATGCACGGGAAAATAACAGCTCCTGTCATAATGGCGGGTGGTGATGATCGTGAACTCATTAATATTACCGGAGCGCTTTGTGAAGCTCTGCAGGGAAAAGCTGCATGGGATAACATAGTCTCAAAAATAAAGGAATCGGTTGCAGCAGGTAAAGATACAGAAATGGACTTTGAAACTGTTTTATCAGACTTATGCAGCACACAGGAATCTCCTCTGTACATGACTGACCGTATGCTCTCCAGCTGGTATAAAGACGGCATACTGTATCCGGAAACATTTCATATGAAGACTTCTGATGTAAAATCCTTTATGGAAAGTGAACTCTGCGCAATTTCATTTCTGACACTTACACAACACAGAGCTGTTGCACCTGGAAGCATCAACAACTATGATTCGCAATACTATCCGTCATCTCCTGATGCTTCTGCCAGAAATTTTACATCACCGCTGCTTTTTATTATACCGTTACGAAAAAACAAGCAGGGAACAGATATAATCAAGGCTTTTGCAAAAGACAGACAGGAAAAAATAAGCCGCGCTACAGGACTCGCTCCGGTACAGGCGGACAGCCGCGTACCGGACAGACAGGCAGACGACGTACGTTACTGGGTTGCCGCTTCAGGTGCACCCCTGCCGGCTCTTGCAGATGCTGCATTCAGTGACGATTCAGTCCGTGCGGACTTTGCACAGGCGCTTCGTACTCAGATAAAGTATAAATAGCTTTTTAATAGTCAGTCCTATTATTTGCCGACACAAAAGTGGCTGAAAATACTGCCAAGAACATCGTCCGGAGTAACTTCACCGGTAACTTCACCGAGAGACTCAAGTGCATCCTCCAGATCCTGTACTACCGCATCCAGGGTATAATTTTCGTCGGCACTTATCAGCGAATGTTTCAGGCATTCAAGCGCATCCTCGACGGCAGTCTTCTGGCGGGCGGAACCTAGTCCTGCCTGAATACGTTCAGTACTCATTCCTTCTGTAAGAATATTCTTTACTGATTTCAATAAGTCTGCGATACCTGATCCGTTTTTTGCACTTACATATGCTTCGGTTTTAAAGCAGCTCATTCGTTTTTTCTGTTCGTCTGTAAGCATCTTCCGCATGCCGGATTTGTCGCATTTATTCCAGACGATTACAACAGGCTCACTGCACTGCAGAAGAAACAGTTCGTCATCTCCGGAAAAACCACTGTCTGAATCTATCAGATACAGTACAACATCAGCATCAGTGGTGAGTGAACGTGTAAGTTCCACCCCCTGTTTTTCAACAATATCCGACGTCTCACGGAGTCCTGCCGTATCAAAAAGACGTACCGGAATGCCGTCAAAACTTGCCCAGCTTTCAAGCCAGTCCCTCGTTGTCCCGGGAACGTCAGAAACAATGGCACGGTCTTCCTTCAATACAGCATTGAAGAGACTCGATTTTCCGGCATTAGTTCTTCCGCAGAGGACTATACGCGCACCGTCCTGATACAGTTTTTCGCTTTTCCATGAGTCTGCAAGAATCTGAAGAGAAGTGACTGCCTTTTCAATATCAGCACGGTCAAAAGTACTGGATATCGTCTCTTCGTCCTCCGGGTATTCAACTTCCACTTCAATAGATGCAAGTGTATCAATTACTAATTTCTTTATTGAATCAATTTCTTCATACAGAGAACCGGCAAGCCGCCCGGCTGCGCGTCCTCGTGATGCATCGGTACGGCTGTCTATAATTTCGCGGACAGCTTCCGCTTTTGTCAAATCAGTTTTTCCGTTGACATATGCACGGAATGTAAATTCTCCGTGTTCTGCCTGACGGAATCCGTGAGCAAGCAGCAGCTTGTGTACAGCTGTCACCACAGAGGGTCCTCCGTGACACGAAATCTCAACCATATCTTCGCCTGTAAAACTTCTGGGCGCACGAAACACAGAAACAAGCACTTCATCTATTCGTTTTGTATTGTCCATAAGCCAGCCGTACACAATAGTATAGCCAGCCGCATTATTCAGCGCAGCCGGTCGTGAAAATAATTTTCCGACCAGCTCAATACATCCTTTCCCGGAAGTTCGTACTATACCGAGTGCTGCAGGAGAAAGTGCTGTTGCAACAGCGGCAATCGGTTCATCAGGTGTATATTTTTCCAACATAGACTGCCTTCGTCATCGTATATGAGAAAATGGCACCATAAGGAACGGAGTATATACTCCCGCACCCGCAGCATTCCGTTTGTCCTGCTCCAGTATACTGTCGAGCACAGAAAGCGTTTCATCCGTAAACGGAGGTTTTACAGCCGTTCCGATTGCAGGCTTTCGATACTTTTCTGAAGCTTCCGGAGCAGTACCGGGATATTTTGATTCAGTGGTAATGTCCGGCTGAAGGTAATCATAATCACCGGCGTTGTTCCAGTATAAATATCCACGGTCTACCGAGTCTCGTACTCCGTAAATTTCTTTCTGAATATAATCGGGACCATAATACTGCCGGTCATAACTTACATTCAATTTAAAAGCCTGAACCCATGGACGTGCTATTGCGCGGTTGCGAGTCATAACCGTCGTACGGTAGGTTCCGTAAAAATAAATACGGTACGGCCTGTCCGGATACGGCTGGCAGTTCATGAATTCCTGTTCAAAATGGCTCGGATAAAACATCGGAGAAATAACGTCAACGTATTCAGCAAGCATTTCTGCGTCCTGTCCGGTACGCGTTCCGCTGCGGTACCATCCGTTTGCACCGTAAATATCAATTCCGATCGGCACGTCAAGATTTCGACGGGCATAGGACAAAAATGAAATAAGTGCACTTTCTTTACTCATACCGGGACTGTACCAGCGGAACACCGCCTTTTTAAGGTTCAATCCGTCAGTCGGGAAACGTATATAGTCAAACTGAATTTCATCAAAGCCGCGGGAAACAAGTTCTTTCGCTATTGCAATATTATATTCCCATACTTCGGGTGAATACGGATCCACCCAGTTCTCATCATAATAATTTACCGTCGAACCGGTTATTTCGCCGGTTGTTTCGTCTTTTTCCGTATCATATGATTTTATGCCGACCCAGGGTGCATTTGTTGAATTATCCCATACCGCATATTTTCCTCCGTCATACTTTGACAAATTCTTGTCTTTGAATACAACGATGCGGGCAATAAGATACACATTATCCTTTTTGAACTCTGAAACAAAATGATCCAGATTTACCGCATACTGCGACACGCGTCCTTTCTGCATAACAAGCGGATCATGTGTGTCATACCGTAAGAATCCGTAATCATCTTTCATATCGATGACTAAACCATTCAAATTATTATTATTTATTATTTTTCTGAATTTATCAATTCCTGTCTGTTCTCTGCATTGATAAGCCGAAACGTATATACACTTTCTGTCGTTCGCCTTAGCTGCATATGCAGTATTGACAGTTCCTGGATACAGCAGCCATAATTCATTGAGCAGGACGCCTTTAGAAAATCCGCTTCTGCTTTGCGGAATCCATGACGAATTAACAACCCCCGGGACACATAACAGACTTTTTTTCCACTGTTTAAAATTAACAGGAACTCCGGGACTCGTAAGAGTATTAACATCAAGAGATCCCAGTGTTTCATTCCGCATAAAAATCAGCGTACTGTCGATATTTGTTAAACCGTCGATAGTCCCGCTTGGCTGATCACCGCCGTATATACATATACCGGCCTTTTTATCCCAGTCAAATTTATATACATATGGTAAAAATGTCTGCGAAAAATACAGTTCAATATATTTCGTACCGTCGGCACGGGTTCTCATCATAGGATAAATATCAGAAATTTCATCTGTAGATGTAAGCGAATTCATGATCTTGATACCGCTCGAAACATCAGTCCAGTGGGAATTTTTTTCGTCGGGTAGTATGTATGAAAGTCCGAAAATGGGATGGGACAGAAAAACCGCAAGTTTCCCGTCAGGCATAGTCGCAGCCGCAACAGCCTTCATTCCCGGAGTAGCCTCGCTTGTAGAACCGAGTGAAGTCCACTTTTTTCCGCCGTCACGGGTAATATATACACTGTTTTCCGTTGCTGTTACCAGACAGAGCTGATTCATCGGATCAGCACACAGATCACGGAGCATTGCAACCTGCTTTACAAAAGTCGTAGTTTTACCATCATATTGTTTTATCGTTAAGAACGAAAGTCCTTCATTGCGAAGTTCAAAATGAGTAAGATCTTCACTGTATACTATTCCCTGCGATGTACGAAAATACCAGCATTCTTTCAGTTTCCCGTCATTACCGGGAACGACCGTACGAAGGATCTGTTCAACTTTTCCTTCGGTCCACAGGGGCACGGCGGTATTATTGTCTGAAATCCGATATAATCCCTTGTCAGAACCGGCAATAAAGAGCAGACTTTTCCCTGAAACATCACCGGGATCAGCAATTGTTTCAGGAAGTTTGTACAAAGGTTTCATATCCTGAGCATGTACATATTCAGGAGCAACAAACAACAAGGATAAGATAAAAAGAAACACTGTCATGTTTCGATTATCGGCAGGAACTCCGGTAAAGTTTATATGATAGATTCAAGTGCTGCTACAACATCCGGATCATACATATCCGGCTCCTCCTTAAGTTTTGCAATAGCTGTTTCTTTATCGTTAATTTCGTGATAACTGCGCTTACTCGAAAGTGAGATATAACTTTCCGCAACACGTATAAGCCGGGCTATCTGGGGTATCGCATCTCCTTTCAAACCATCCGGGTATCCGGATCCATCCATGTTTTCGTGATGTTTATTAGCGGCATCTGCAAACACTTCCCAATACCGCTTAGGCACAAACTGAAGATATTTGTCTGCCATGTTTACATGCTGTTTTAATTGAGAACGTTCTGCATCTGTAAGTGTTTCAGCAGAAAGGAGATCCTGATTAACTGCGAGGAATCCGGCGTCGTATACCATTGACGCACAGAAAAAAACCATTGCCTCACGCTGCCTGAGTCCAAGCGCCATAGCAAGTTTATATACAAGTTCACTCACGTTTTTTGAATTATTCTTGCGGTTTGTAGCCTGATCGATTTTTGCGCCCAGGTCTTCGCATTTAGCGGCAAGATCCCGCATTTCCGCTTTTTCTTCCGAAGTTTCTTCCGGTTCAGGAAGTGCATCCATACCCCACCGGGAACTTCCTGCAGATTTCAGAGCGTTACCTCCGTACAAATCAGTAACGCCACCGAGCATAAGCCTGTTCGTCTGATTCTGATTCTGTGCAAGAAGTTTGAATGCCTCGACATACTGCTGCTGCTGCATCTGCTGATGTTTGAAACCAGCACGGACAATCACAATTATAATAAGTATTACAATCACAATAAACGCTGCAATAACGAATATTGCTATTATCATTATGTGGCCGGTATTCTTTGATTCCTGCGCAGAAGCAGTAAGTCCTGAATTCAAGTTCTTCATTCCAGTATCGATCTTATTAATAAGTTCCACCTGGTTTTTACTTGTCTCTTCCTGCTGTTCCTTCATTATTGTCTGCTGCTGATCGAATCGTTTCTGTTCGTCAACACGAGCAGCTTTTTGTTCTTCGAGCTGCGCGTTCATCTGCGCCTGCTGTTTACTTTCTTTCGCCTGCTGCTCTTCGGCCTCTATCTGTGCAATAAGTTTTTTTATCGTATTGTTTTCTACGTCAGGAAACTGATCAATACCCGATTTCACATCAACAAGATTAATGTAATCTTTATCTTTCCTGATCTCCTGCAGTCTCTTCGTATATATCGACTGTGCTACATAAATAATATTGGCAGGAATACCGTTCTGCCTGGTAAGCGTCATGGCCTGATTTACATATTTATAGGCATTTGTTATATCGCCATTTTCATATGCGTCGTTTGCCTTATCAAGATATTTTCCGGCCAATTCTGCAGTTGAAGCAAATATTTGAGCAGTAAGAATAAATCCTAAAAATATTTTCCACAGCAGTTTCTTATTTTGTAACATTTTCAACTCCAATCGCAAAAATTATACCGGCATGATTTTCTATGCCTTCATTTTTTATGTACAGATTATCATTTAATCCGACATTAAAGTTAAGCTTAATCCGCTCCAGTTCTGCAATCGGCAGTGCAATATTCAGTCCGGTACCCATCGCAGAATTGATATTCCCATAGAATAAATGCCCTGCATAATAATCATAAAAACCGGAAAGTACCATATTTCCAAGATTTACATGACTAAATCCGATTCCTGCAAAAGGCGTTAAAAAAGTCCCCTGCAGCACGGTTACTGATCCCGCGGCAGCAGTCACCAGACTGGCAAATCCTGCACGAAAGAAAATTTTCTTATTAAAACCGGCAAAACTCACCTTTGGTGCCAGTTTCACAGATCCCAACATTGTTTTATCGTCATTATACAAAGGCAGAATAATTCCTTCTGTAAAAACATCAAGACCAAATACGTATTTCTGCTGCATTTCATATTCATACGTAAACGCGGCAGATAATCCGTACCTTAGAGAACTGTAATCGTCAGGAGTTTCGGAAATAAGCGTAAAACCTGCAAGTCCAAAACAGGTATTCCAATAAGCGGATGAATATTTTTCTTCCTTTCCGGTAATATATACTGACTTTCCTGCAGCAGTCTTTGCTGTCTGAAATTCTTTATCAGCCTTTGTCCGCTGCGCTTCTTTTTCACGCTCTATCCGTTCACGTTCGGCAATTCTCTTTGCTTCCTGCAGTTTTTCATATGCTTCCTGTTTTTCAAGTGAATCCTGAATTTCTGCATACATTTCCACAGCTTCCGTATTTTCAAGATTATTGTCGATAACAACAAGTATTGACTGTTCTGCAAATTTAAAATCATTCGAAATAACAAGTCTGCGTATTTTTTTCATCGTATACGTTTCAATCAAATCATAATCACTGTTCTCCTGTTCTCCGCGCAGAACAGTGTCAAGATCTGTATCTGAATGGTTTATAAACGCGGTATCGATTTGTTTATATGCCAGGCTTATTGAACTGTCAACTGCAAATATCGGAATAACGCCCCAGCCTGCACAGATCAGTAATAGTAGAATCATCTGTTTTTTCAAAATCCGGTCTCCTGTATCTTCATCGTCCATTGTTCTCTTTCAGAAAAACGCTGATTAATTCGACTCGAAGTAATCAGCGGAATCCTAGAATACATTCATCCGTATTCCCTCTGCAATCTGGAATACCATATTCTGAATATCTACCGTACTTGAAATATCTGTAGGTATAAACCATATTGAACCTTCCGTATACAACGAGAAAGTCCGGAACATTTTTACATTCGGTATGGTTATACGGGGAAATTCAATCTGGCCGAGCAATGCACTCAAAACCTGTGCTTTTCCGCTGTTTGTTTCATTAAAGCGCGAAAAATCAGCACCAATTGCAAAATTTGCAGACAACCATTCCCAGTCATGGCCAAAAAAATAACTGAACGGAAGATGACCGACATTTGCAAGAATTTTTATACCAAAAACACTATCTCCACCGTAGCGCATTTCCGTCTGCGAAAATATATCGCGCTGAATCTGGGTAAACTGTCCCCACTGGAACTGCAGTTTTACGTTGTCGTCAAAGAATGTCAGACCGGCGCCGATATCATATAGTGTAGCACCCCAGAAATGCCAGTCCAGATACAAACCCTGTATGAATGACGGCACCTCATACGATGCTTTATCACCTTTGCGAAGTGCAAGTTTTACACTTTTTAGTTCAACGTCGTCTCTGGTGAGTCCCGAAAAACCGAGCTGCTGATTATATCTGCCTCCCATTCCCGGAGAAATAAGTTTTATATACGGCTTCGTATTGTCGATCTGAACAATAATCCGCGTAATTGCAGTCTCTCCGTTTTTCATTGTAGCACGAAGAAGAAGGAAATGATAACCTTCGCTAATATCCTGATTTTCGACACGGTAATACCATTTTTCCGCTGTAGAAAGTGGTATAAATGTTTTGCCATTATCAAAACTCAACTCAACAAATGCAACTTTTTTTGCAGCTACAGTCTGCTTCTGTTCTTTAGTTGCCTCCCTGGTCTTTGAAAAGAGCAGCTCGTCCTCATCGATGGAATATCCGGCAGTACCCTTAATATACGGACGGTTCATGGCAAAGTCGCCATAGGTAAAATTATCAACAGTGATCCATGGTCCGACAGGAGAATAAAACACCGTCTGTTTTCTTGACTGTATTACAGTCTTACCGTCTATGGTCGCATCGATATGATATGTATGCGTTCCTGCAGTAAGAACTTCCGGAGTAATTACAAAACTGAAAAATCCGCTTGATGTAACTTTGCCGTCCGTAATTTTCTTATCGTCTATATACAACGAGAGGTTCGTTATGGCTTTCTCCGCTGCAGCCTGTCCGTAAATGTTGAAAACGCCCTGTTTATGTTCACCGTCAAACGGGTACAGTAAATCAACAGACGCAAGCGGACGTGTTTTGTCAAGTTCTATATTACGGCTTACTCTGGTAACATTTCCGGCTTTGTCTTTTCCGGTAAGTTCAATATTGTAAAATCCGTTGTCAAGACTCGAGATATCAAGCACATGTGTAATTATTCTGTCAGGTGACATCGCAACGTGCGATAATTCCTTGTTTACCGATTTCTGTTCAAGACTGCGTACGGTAATATACATATCGGTAATAGCGGTATTATCAAATGCATATCCTGAGAAAAACAGCGTTCCTGTCGTCTTTGAATCATCAAGAGGCAGCTCAAGAGAAAGTTCCGGACTGATATTATCAATATTGACAAGACTTGAGTAAAGCCCGGTAATGCCGTAATTATCCGTTATTTTTATAAATACAACCTGTGTACCGTCGGGGATCGCACGGGTATCTACCGTATATACCCAGTTTTCCGTACCAAGCGCATCATTATAACTGTTACCGTTGTCAAGCGATACCTGAACTTTTGCAATACCGTTTTTATCACTTGCAACACCTTTTATCTGAATAACGCCCCGTACTGACGTATCAATCGGCGGTTCCGTTACGGCTCCCTTTGGTTCCTCCAGAGATATCCGGAAACGACGTACAGTTTCCGGACCTTTTACACCGTTAATATCGACGGCATAGACCGTAACCGTATGTTCATTGTCTGTCATAGAAGAAAGCGGGACGTCGATCGAAAAACTTGTTCCTGCATCGGGAAGCTGCTGGTACTGATTGTTGTCTATCTTATACCAGATATTCGACGGTCCATCGTCGTCATAAACAACACCCGATATTGTGAAGTCGCGTGTAATAACTTCATTATCCGACGGCAGATGAATTTCTGCGCGAGGCAGATCAGATTCAGCATCAATACTGAATTTCCATGATTCAACCGCTGCGGTATTTCCTGCATAATCGGTAAACTCAAACGACATTGCATCATCTATCGGCTGTTCCGTTGTTCCGATATGTGTCACAATAAGCGGTTCAACGGTAATTTCGTTACGTTTCTGCGGCTGTGCAGCCTGACCTTTCTTAACTGGTACAGGAGGAGCCACATAATACGCCTTATCTACACCGACAGTATCTCTGGCAATAAATGCAATAAGATTATCGCCATTAACGACATCGGAATCCAGCGGCAGGACAACCTGTACCTGCGGCGGTGTTGTATCTTTATATACAGCTGTACGTACACAGCCTGAGTGCCCGCCGTTATCGTATGCCCGTATGTCAATCCGGATCAGACCGTCGTTCATGTCCGCAAGAGAAACATCGGTACTGAATGTAACACCTGTTGAAGCTTTTTTGGGGAGCGTAAAGGGAATCCAATCTCCTCCACCATCGATTGAATATTCTACAGTTTTAATTCCACTTGGATCAGCAGCAGTACCTGATATTTTTACCGTATTTTTTACCCAGTCGTAAATTGCAGGTGTTTCTATATGAATATCAGGTGCACCGGCATCTACAATAAAATTCACTGCAGGAGACGTATATGAAATACCCTGACCGTCCGTTACTTTCACTGCTATATTTTTAAAGCCCGCTTCCGCGGACGGGGTCAATGTTATTGTGTTTCCGTCAGTCGAAACAGTCAGTCCGTTTTCAGGAGTAACAAGTGCGGCAGTTACCGGGAGTGGAACGTTTGCATAAAATATAATCGACTGGCCTGGCATCATAAGATATGTATCGGCAGCAGTATCATATCCGATCCCGCTGGACGGCATTTGATACACTGCACGACTGTCGTCAATCCGGGACGAATCAACGGTACGAACAACGGCAATTGTCCCCCGTAATTCCTTTGTAGACGATCCTGCCCTGACAGTAATTTTTACATCCGTCATGCGTACCGGAAGATCTGCAAGCGGAATTTCAGCAGTCCAGTGCTCACTGTCTTTTTCAGGCTTTAGTAATTTCGCAGTACCACGCTGTGTCACATCTCCCCCAGGTATGTCGTCACCGGAAAATTCATATGAAACAGAGGATACAACATCACCTGTATCAACAGATACAGTCATTTTTCCGGGCACTTCTTTTGCTCCGGAACGCGCGACCGCAACAGGCATACCGCTCTCATACGGCTGATCATTAACCTGTGCAATAAACGCTTCAAGCTGAGCAGCTTTTCTTGCCGTATATTTTGAAGAACCGGCTGTCAGCAGATTCGTACCTGTCTTCATTTCACTGCGGCGGAATATGCCGAAATTCTGTCCGGCATCTCCCTGATAAACAACGGTATAATATACGTCGAAACTGTCCAGCCAGACAGTTACGGGAGCTTTTGCCTTTACCGGTTTTTTCCCGTCTCCTTCCGGCAGAGGCGGTATATTACTGATACAAACCGCGTTTGCTGAACTGTTTCCGCCGGCACTTGCTGCCTCAAATTCAAGCACATACATACCCGGCCCGTGCGCCGAAGCATCAAAATCGACCGAAAATGAACCGTCTTTATCAAATTTAACAGGAGTTATATCAGTCGAAGCAGAAGCAGCTTTTGCATCGGAAACAAAGCCGGCTTCGTCGACGGAAGCATTCACCGCAAGTATCCGGTACCCAAAAGAACCTATCCCGGTTACGCAGGATACCGTACCGCTCACCTTTACGGGCCCCGAAGAACCGTCAATTGCTGCTGTTCCGGAAGCACCGGTTATTGTTACCGCCGGAACAGCCGTATCCGATTTAAACGTAAGTTCCTGTGATTCATACGAAAGCCCCTGATCAGTGGTTACACGGACTTTTACCGGAACAGACGAACCGACTGCGTCACCGGCAGTCAGTATAATGCTGTTACCGTTAAGCTGTGCAGCCGCAAACGGAGTTTTCGGTACAATTTCAACCTTTGATGCATTTCCGCCAATAAAATATCCGCTCGCAGGAATTTCCTTACTCAGCTGCATAACACCGTTTTCATCAACAGTACTGTCGCTGAACACAACACGAGGCATATCACTTTTTACAACCGTCAGATCCGCGACAGAAAGAAGTGTGCGCTGCTCTGTCGTCCGACCGTAAATGTCTTCCGCAACGACAGAAACCTTCACCAGACCTTCCGGAAAATCAGGGGAAATCGGAATCGTAACCGGAACAGACAGTGCATTTTTTACGGTCTGGTCATGAACTTCACTGCCGTCTGCACCCCATGATAATTTCCAGGTAATTTTCGTAATACCGCATGTCGACGAAGCCGTCGTTGAATACAATGTCCCGGCCTCCGGATTAACTGCCATACCATTGACAACATCCGCTGTTTCCTTACCAGTTGTTAATTCCGCCGTGCTGAACACCGGAGCCGTACCTTCTGCGGTAAATGTAACGATTACCGGGTTTCCGACAACTCCGTTTACATCAACTGCAGTAACCTTTACGGTATGTTTTCCGGCTTTTAAATCCGCCCCTGATCCCAGATCTGCATAAAACACACCTTTGGTATCCTGAGTCTGCTCTTCTCCGTCATCCAGGCTGTAACGTACGGACTGTACGCCGTCATCATCAACGGCTATACCACGCACGAAAACATCTCCTTTTTCGTCCACACGCGTTTCTTCTGTCGGCTCGGAAAGTGTAACGACAGGTTTGTCCATTTTCTGATCAAGTTCTATCATCTGCGATACGTCTATAACGTTGCCTGCAAGATCCGTTGCAGAAACTGTAAATTTCCGGGATTTATCCTTGGAACCGGTTGTATCAAATTCAATCGACCAGTACGGATTACCGGGAATGAGATCAAAATCACCTTTCTGATCACCGAAAATCCAGGAAAGTTTTGTTATGCCCAGCTTGTCTTTCGCATATCCTGCTACTGCAAATTTTCCATTCTGAGTTTCTTTTAACCCGGGAAGAACAATTTTTACGTCAGGTTTTGTATTGTCAATAAAATAAAGGAATGAATAAATTCCTTCACTGCCAGCGTTGTCCCTTGCCTTAAACCAGAGCACGGATGGACCGTCCGTATATTTTTTTGTATCAACGGGTATATCAAATGTCCAGTTACCGGCTTTTTTGTTTTCAGTAATTTTCGTATCAAGGAACGTCTTACCGTCATCCAGTGAGTAGGAAAGTGATTTTATACCGTTTCCGTCACTGATCGTTCCTTTGAATTTAATACTGCCGGAAACAAGTGTTCCCATTCCATAGTTTTCAACCGCAGTGACCGGCTGGCGTCTGTCAAGATTCCAGGTAAGCGATACCGGATTTCCCGGCAAACCGTTTATATCAGTACCAATAACTTCTATAGAATGCTTTCCCTCGGGAAGATTTCTTGTATCAAGATAATAAGACCAGAATTCCTTTCCTTCTGCCCGTACCGGATGTTCTTTATCGCCGTCAAGAATAAGATCAACATGATCCACGCCGTCATCATCAACACACGTTCCGACAATATTCAGATTGCCTACAACACGCATATCCTGATGGGGATTCGTAATACCTGAGACAGGAAGATCGGATTTTGGATCAACATAAATATTATACGGCCCTTCAACAGCCTCGTTACCGCCCAGATCGGTTGCAGTAATCATAATATTGTATTTTCCGGGCTTCTTACCGGTCAAATCGAATGTTTCCTGCCAGCTGTCCAGATTAGTTACATTTTTTTCTTCTACATCTTTTGAACCATGTGCATATGCACAAATACAGGGAAATGACACGAACAGGAAATACAACGCTAACAACTTTTTGTTAATGAACATTACGCCCACTCCTCTTAAATAATTGTATAGATTCAATTATTACAGATATTAGAGATTTGTCAAATAGCTACTTTATTATTATCGGAAAAAAAATCAAATTCTACAGTATTCGACGCGGTATTACGTTTCTTTTCTGATAAAATGATATATAATTGGATACATGAGTGATAAATCTTTTGATGAAAACGTTGCTGAGCTTCAAAAGCTTATCGATTCAAGCTGTAATATTGTGTTTTTCGGAGGAGCAGGGGTCTCAACAGAAAGCGGCATACCGGATTTCCGCAGTACAGACGGCCTGTATAATCAGAAATGGCAGTATCCGCCGGAACAAATAATAAGCAGAAGTTTTTTTGATGCAAAACCCGCCGAATTTTACCGGTTCTACCGTGAAAAGCTCATTATAAAAGGTATCAAACCTAATCCTGCTCATTTAAAGCTTGCTGAACTTGAAATGGCAGGAAAACTTCGTGCTGTCATAACGCAAAACATAGACGGACTGCATCAGGCAGCCGGCAGCAGAAACGTTTTTGAACTGCATGGCAGTACTTTGCGTAACTTCTGTATGAACTGTCACGCTTTTTACGATATTGATTTTATTACGGCCAGCGCAGGCAGCCCTGACGGTATTCCTCACTGTACAAAATGCGGCGGAATCGTAAAACCGGACGTTGTACTTTATGAAGAATGTCTAAACGAAGCATGTATGGAAGGAGCCGTCCGGGCAATACGAAATGCCGATATGCTCATAATCGGCGGTACGTCGCTTTCCGTATATCCGGCAGCAGGATTAATCGATTACTATAGTGGAAACAAACTTGTACTCATAAATAAATCACCGACGTCAGGTGATTTAGCGGCACGTCTTTCAATCCATGATTCCATAGGCAGAATACTTGGTGCAATAAAGGTAAACAAATAAAAACTAATTTGAACCTGTGATCAGGTCATATAAACGGTCAAGATCTGCACGGCTGAAATAATCTATTTCGATCGAACCTTTTTCCAGCGTACCGTTAAGCTGGCAGCGTGTGCCGAGTTTTTCAAGAAATTTCTGTTCAATTGCAAGAATATCAGGATCTTTTTTTACTGTTTTTTTCTGTCTTTTCTTTGTATCGGCTGCACGTCCACCGTTATTCAGCACCCCTGCCTGTTCTTCCGCTTCCCGGACAGAAAGGCCGCCGCCGACAATTCTGCCAAAAAGTACACGCTGATCAGCAGGATTTACTACGGAAAGCAGCGCCCGTGCATGCCCCGCAGACAACTGGCCGTTAATGAGTGATTTCTGCATATCTTCCGGTAATTTCAACAGACGCATGGCGTTAGCAACTGTTGACCGTTTTTTCCCTACACGCTGTGCTACTTCATCCTGACTCAGATCTCCCATCTGCATGAGATTATAATATGCGGTAGCTTCTTCAATGGGATTCAGGTCCGCCCGCTGAATATTTTCAATCAGTGCGACTTCAAGCTTTTTCTGATCGTTATATCGTCTTAGCTGAACCGGCACTTTTGTAAGGCCGGCCATCTTAGCAGCACGCGTGCGGCGTTCACCGGCAATAATATAAAATTTTTTCCCGTCCGCAGGTTCAACAATTATCGGCTGAACAACACCGTGTTCTTTAACGGATGCAGCCAGTTCTTCCATCGCCTGTGCATTAAATTCAGTACGAGGCTGCTTCGGATTCGGCTGAAGCAGTGCAGGATCAAGCCATAACCCGCCGTCATCATCAACTTCAATGCCTTCCGGAAGTTTTACTGATGCCGGTGAGGATCCGCCGGATACAGAGTTTTCAGCATGTTCTATCCGGTGGATTTCGGCAGTCTGCGACGCATCCATAAGCGCATCAAGACCTCTGCCAAGTCCAAGTCCGCCTTTTTTAGCCACGACGTATTACCTCTTCTGCAAGCCTTTTGTAACTTACCGCACCCGCACAAAGCGGATCGTACTTACAAATAGGAAGCCCGCGGGACGGAGCTTCAGAAAGACGGACATTGCGCGGAATAATCGTATTGAACACAACATCTTTAAAATATGATTTTACCTGAGTAACGACATCCTGTGCGAGACGCGTACGGGAATCGTACATAGTAAAGAAAATACCGCCGATCACAAGATTCGGATTGATTCCCTGCTGTACCTTTTTTACCGTCTGGAGCAGCAGCGTAATTCCTTCCAGAGCAAAATATTCACACTGCATGGGAACGAGAACACCGTCTGCCGCAGCCAGACCGTTAAGTGTAAGAATACCGAGTGACGGCGGGCAATCTATAAGAATATAATCATATTTGTCACGGAAAGGAGCAAGCGCTTTTTTCAGAAAGAACTCGCGGCCTTCCTGATCAACAAGTTCAATAGCCGCTCCCGACAAATCAATCGACGCTGTTATTGCATCGAGATTATCCACACTTGTATGTTTTACTGCCTCTTCAGGGCGGGCAAGTTCTGAAATAAGTTCATATATGGTTGGCTTTTCTTTCGACACGCCGACACCGCTCGACATATTGCCCTGCGAGTCAAAATCAACAAGCAGAACTTTTTTACCGGCGAGTGCGATATATGCACCAATATTAATCACGGAGGTCGTTTTTCCGACACCGCCCTTCTGATTCACAAAGACCAAACACTTTCCCATATAATTAACTATATCATTTTTCCCTAAAAGAGTATACTCATCCCATGATTCTATCTGTGACCCTTTCGAAACCTGTAAAAATATAGAAACTATACTGGGAAGACCGTACCGGAGAATAAAAATACGGGTAAACAGCTCATCTGCCGGACGTACCTGGTTTGTTGAATTATTTACTGAAAAACAGGCTTTTCATGATCAGTTTACAGAAGAGCAGCTGGCGGATTTCCTGAATAAACATGCAGGCAGTACGTTTAAAAACTGTATTGAACGTACGGAAACAGAGGAAATTACCATTCTTGCAAACAAAAAAGGTGAAATTACAACGCTCAGAAGACCTGTTCAAAGCACTCAGACTGCAGATACGGTAAAATCCGCTGTGTACGAACAATTTCCGTCCGGCAATTCTGTCTGTCTCAGTACAGACACAGAACAAGGCTTCAATCATACAAAAAATTATCTGATTCAGGAAGGAACTCCCGTTCCGTTTCTTGTACTGCTTGGTGTTATGACGGCAGAAGGAAAGGTAATCGCATCGAAGTACGATAAATTCCGCCAGATAAACCGTTTTCTGGAGTTTATTGACGATGTACTTCCTGATATTCAGAAAACTGCCGGAAACGGACACCCGGTACACATAGTAGATTTCGGCTGTGGAAAATCGTATCTGACGTTTGCAGTATATTATTATCTTTCAGAAATAAAAAAAATTTCTGTTGAAATCACCGGGCTTGATTTAAAAAAAGATGTGATAGACTTCTGCAGCAAAACTGCAGAACAACTTGGTTTCAGCGGGCTTACGTTTGCGGTCGGCAACATTGCAGAATATACATACACGCATGATCCGGATGTAATGATTACGCTTCATGCCTGCGATACAGCGACGGACTATGCACTTGATTACGCAGTAAAACACAACTGCCCGGTCATACTCAGCGTACCGTGCTGTCAGCATGAATTGAACAGCCAGATTAACGAGAACAGGACGGCAATAGCTGCAGAACCGGAAACACCTTTTATACCACTCCTGAAATACGGAATTATCAAAGAGCGGTTTGCAGCACTCGCTACGGACGCTCTTCGTGCGGAATATCTTGAAAGTGCCGGATACCGCGTTCAGATACTGGAGTTCATCGACATGGAGCACACCCCTAAAAATCTGATGATCAGGGCAGTTAAAAAAGACGGTAATAAAACGGGAAACAGCACCGCACTGCATGAAGCAGAATCACTTACGGCTGCACTACACGTTTCGCCAGCCCTGCGCGGACTGCTGCAAGATTAGTTATTCCGTCCCTGTTCATGAGCGGTATACTCCCAATATCCAGCTCAAACGCGCGGCGGCCTATGTGTTCTATATAATGTGCATCTGAAGAAGTTGTAACAGCATATGCACGGGGAAGCCTTACAGGAAGTTCAGTGCATATATGCGTTCCGCACTGTACGTCTTTTGAAAGCTGCCGGTTTTTCTGTTCCTGAAGTATCTGCGGACGCATAAATTCAAGTGCATCCCAATCTCCTTCAACTACAGCACCGAGCTGGCTCATCATGGAAAACGACGGACGGTCGACATGAGCCGGAATAACAAGACCACCGGCTTTATGAACCTGTTCCGCACATTCATCGAGCGTATACGGGGCAGAAATAATTAAATATTTTTCCACCTGACCCACAATTTCATCGTTTTCATCAACATACACCTGATCTCCGGTCACCTCAGGCTTATTGGTAACAGAGGGAAGAGAATCGTACCATGTACCGCAGAAATCCATCGCTGTCTGAAGCTCAGAAAACAGGCAGAGTACATGAAGTTCCTCTGAAGTCTGTGCTTCCATTCCATATAACGCGGCAATCCCTGCTTTTTTACAGCATGCAGCAAATGCGGGACAGTTCAACGATGTATTATGATCAGTAAGAGCAGCAAGCTCTATATGTTTTTCACTGAGCGTCTTAACAATTGCTGCCGGCGACATAAGCAGATCGCCGCACGGAGAGACGCACGAATGGAGATGCAGATCTGCACGGATTATCACGTCAGGAAGCCCCGCCTGCATCAGTCTTACTGCCGCAGCCGAGTCTGTCGTACATCATTCCGCTTACTTCAAACTGGTTTTTACCTGTACGGAATACCGCGATATGTTCCTGTTCTGCCGCTGTAATCATATCGTCCGGAACAGGGCGGTCGTTGCACACGATAACCGCCGGACAATCTTTTGTCGACGCAACAGCAATCGTATTTCGGTGCGCCTGAATCGTTACAATAATACATCCTTCATCAGCATTACCAAGTATATCGCTTAAAAGATCTCCTGTATAAACGCCTTGAATATCATTGTCGGTATAATCATTTTGAATACACTGTGCATCTATAAAAGCGCCGAGTTCAGATATTTTCATATATGTATACTAACTCCGTATCCTGGATCTGTCAAAAAAAGTTTTCAGAACGGAAACAAAAACCGGCTACAGCACAAAATCTTCAAGAAAATCGGCAATGCCGTCTTCGTTATTGTTCCGGCGCGTCACGAATTCTGCAGCATTCCGGATATATTCGAGTCCGTTGCACATAGCCACACCGTATGCAGTTTTCCGTATCATAGATTCATCGTTCATACTGTCGCCGAAAGCCATTGTCTGCGACTGTGGTATACCAAGTCTGTCGGCCAGCCATAAAACAGCTTCTCCTTTTCCGCAGTCAGGCGGCATGATTTCAAGGAAAAAAGGTTTACTGATAAAGACTTCAGCGCGACCTTTCAATCTTTCCTGAAGAAATGGTGTAAATTTTTCTACATCGGAAGGATCTGCCGGAACGACCATTTTGGGATGTCCGCCCTCCATGAAAGCCGGAAAATCTTTTACAATTTCAAGCCGGAGACCGCAGAGCTGTGCGTCGACCCGTGTCCATTTATTGTCTTCAGAAGCATAAATCGTTGATGCATCGTACACCTGCGCAGGCAGTCCGCGCCGATGTGCTTCTTCGTACACAAAACGAAGCACATCGGCGCCGAGTTTTTTTGTCATAACGGGCAGACGGGTATGAAGGTCGAATACTTCCGACCCGTTGATTGCTATTAAATAGCGGCCGGCCTGAAACCCCGCAATATTAAGCTGCCTGACATACGGCAGAATAGCATTTTCAGCCCGTCCGGAACAAAGAACTATGAAAATTCCTTTTCCGGCAGCTTTCTGCAGTGCAGTAACTGTACGCGGCGTTATTTTCAATTCACTCGTAAGCAGTGTATCATCAAGATCAAGCGCAATAATCTTTACGGAAAGTTTTCCGGCAGGTAATTTTACAGTGTTCATATGAAGAAAAGCGTACTGGCGGAAATGATATTTGTCAACCGGAAATACTCTGTGCAAGTGCTGTCTCGTATGCAGCTTTTGTATACGCGTCAAAACAACACATAATGACAACATGCAGATGCACCGGTTGCTGTTCCGCTGTTCCTATAAAGGCCGAAATTGCTGAAACAGCAACACGGGCAGCTGCATCCACCGGATATCCGTAAACTCCTGTACTGATTGACGGAAATGCAAGTACCCCGCAGCTGTTTTCATCCGCAAGGCGCATGCTGTTCAGATAACAACGGGAAAGCAGTTCCTGTTCATCCGAGGTACCACCGTGCCAGACAGGTCCTGGCGTATGAATGACATACTTTGCCGGCAGACGGAATCCCGGCGTAATCTTTGCTTCGCCTGTTTTACATCCGTGCAGCGGAATACACGCCTTAAGCAGCTCCGGACCGGCAGCACGGTGAATTGCTCCATCCACGCCGCCCCCGCCGAGCAGCGTGCAGTTGGCGGCATTAACGACAGCGTCGACATGCAGCGTCGTAATATCCCCCTGTTGTATCTCTATTTTGTTTCCGTTTAAAAATTTATATTCTCTCATACAAACCTCATGGTACTAAACAGTATAATACAGTATTATCAGTAGTAATATACAATTTATGATTTTATCACTGGATACTATCGGTTCTTATATCGGCAGAACAGCAGAACATCATCCCAAACTATCCCGTGCATATTTGCGTACCGCATTTACCGCTGATCTCTGGTATAAAAAGGTACATCACCTGCACGGACTTTCACATGCAAAACAATATCTCAAATGTATCTGCGAAGAAAACGTCATAAAAGCGCTGTCAAGACCGGACAGATCAGTGATGGTAAGCCTGTTTGTTCCCTGCGAGCCGCTCATCGCGATGGGACTTAACGGATTCGGTGTTGAAAGTTTTTCGAGCTATATTTCAGGGGCTCACGCGCAGGAAACGTTTCTTGAAAAGGCGGAAAGCGCCGGAATTCCCGAAACACTGTGTTCGTATCACAAAGTCTTTCTCGGCGCCGCACAGCTCGGAGTTATGCCCAAACCCCGGTATATCATCCATACGAACATCGCATGCGATGCCAACCAGATTACATTCCGGGAGCTTGCAGAATACTTTGCCGTACCGCATTTCAAAATCGATGTACCGTACCGGCAGAACGAAGAAGCC
>JALNVF010000023.1 GCA_023231445.1 Treponema sp.
CCTTGCAGATATATTCAGCCGTAAAACCGATGCAGTATTTGCATGGTACCGTAGTCAGCTTTCTCTTGAAAAGTAGAAATGGTGTTAATCGACTTTACAGAGCGGAGGTTGGAAACGTATGACGTTGTTTGAATTACAGATACTTGATTTTATTCAGTATCATTTGCGCAGCAATATTATGGATGGCGTTATGAAGGCTGTTTCTCTCGCAGGAACGGCAGGTTTCGTCTGGATTCTGATTGCCGTACTTCTGTTCATCTGTAAAAAAACACGGATTGATTCAATAAGCATGAGTCTTGCTGTCATTATCGGGGTAGTTCTCTGCAGTATTATTATAAAACCGCTTGCTGCCCGGCTCCGTCCCTGTGATGTGAACACTGCGGTAGAGCTGCTTATAGCACGTCCTCACGACTATTCTTTTCCGTCAGGACACACGACAGCGGCTTTTGCAGCAGCAACATGTCTGTTTTTCTGCAGAAGCAGGCTGTGGCCATATCTTATGCTTTTTGCCGTTATTATGGCATTTTCCCGGCTGTACCTGTACGTACACTTTCCGACTGATGTATTGGCAGGATGTGTACTTGGTTTTATCTGCGGATGGGCGGGATACAGATCAGGGGTTCTCTTAGGAAAATTACCGGTATGGGGAAAATTACGGCAGAGAGTACGGACGCAGGTATAAACTCCGCAGTTTATCTTCCGTTTAAAAGATATTGCTATCCTGTATTGTATGAAACAGCGTTTTTTTATGGTCATAGCATCGTTCCTTCTGCTCGCGGCCGCATCGGCGGAATCGTGGCGGATCGGAGACGTACAGTACCGAATCGACGGCAGGACAACCGGACAGGCGCTTTCGCGGACGCTCAAAATCGACACAATCCGTGAGTTTGCTTCTCCGGCGGAACTTGCTTCATACGTGCAGCAGCTCCGCGGACAGCTTTCCAGCTGCCGCGCTTTCGATGAAACTGAGATTGCCGAAACATTATCATCTCCCGACGGGAACGGTACGGTCACGGATACACTGGTAATCAGCGTACACGATACAAAGAATACGGTAATCGTCCCATATCCGTCGTTCAGTTCAAATACGGGTCTCTCGGTAAAGCTTAAACTCAAGGATTATAATTTTGCCGGATCACTTGCGCCTTTGAGCGCGTCGCTCTATTATGCACCAGACGACGACACGTTCGATGCAGTGCCTGATAAACGTATCGGCGGTGATGTGTCTCTTGTCATGCCTTTCACGCTCGGTACAAAAGACGCGTTCATTACGGCGGGCGCCGATGCGACGTATGCTTTAAATAGAAACAGCGTGTTATTCAGCACCGGTACGCAGTTTGAATACTATCCGGTAACATTCGGAACGCTGAACTGGGGACCGTATGCATCCGTAACAGGCGGAAGGAATGATGCATATGAAGCAGGAGGGTTCGAGGCTGCCGCGGCAGCAGGACAGAAACTGAGTGCACAGAATGTTTTCTGGAACGGAAATTTCCGCAGCGGATATGGAATCTCGCTCATACAGACGTTCAATTACGATTTTATCCGGGCAAAACCTTTTTTTGAATTTACCGTAGATGCTGAACAATACAAATCATCCGACCATATCGGTTTTGCCGCCCGCGAGTTTTTTATGTATAAAGCAGACAATGAATTAATGAGAAACGCCGGTTCATATCTCCGAGGCATACGCGACCGGGACATCAGAACGGACCTGTTTGTTTCTCTCAACATGGACATGCCGTTCACTCTTTTCACCGTACAGTTTCCGGACACATCCGCGGTGTCTCTGTTGAACTGCGAGGTACAGTGCTCGCCGTTCGTCGACGCTGCTCTTGGCCATAATACCGTTGCCGGTTCTTATTTAAATCCGAAGGACGGATGGTATACGTTCGGCATTGATGTGAACGTATTTCCCGTCCGGTGGCGCAGTCTGCAGATACACGGAAGTTTCGGTGTGGATGCGGAGAAAGTTCTTGAAAAAGTAACCGGCAGCATGGCTGAAGATATGTTCAATACCTCATGGCGGACCGGTCCGCTGTTTGAAATTTCGGCGGGCATTGGCCTGTTTTATTAATATCTGCAGGAAAACAGAAGGAGCTGTCGTATGAACATAAAAATTATTATAACAGGTATTTGTGCATTATGTCTTTGTATCTGCCTTTACGCATATGATGATACAACATCATCACCACAGCAGATTCCGGAAAACAGTATGATTCACCAAAAACTTACAGCTGTTCCAACTCATGTAAAAAGTTTTACGATAGTTAAATCAGAAACAATCGCATTTCCGGCATCTTGGTCCAATCTTTCTGAAGCGGAAAAACAACTCAGACTATTCAATTTAATAGGCAGAATTTCCACACAGAAAGGAATAACCTATATTTCACGCCGTGCAGGATATAAACCGAAAGTACTGTTTGAAGAATCATACTATATAGATTCACCCGATAAAAAACAGAAACAGATTCTCGAAGATCCCGTTTGTACAGAACTACCGCAGCAGTCAGTACGGTTTGCAGAACAAAAAGATTCGACATTCGGAGACAACATATACCGCTGCACGTTCTCTAATACAGAAAAGGAAACAATGCTTGAAGTGACAAACTGTACACCAATGAAATATCACGGAATTACATGTATCGGTGCTGAAGAACTTACGATGTACATATCGGTCATGCAGGTATCACAGCAGATCGTATTGACATCAGCAGCCACTGTACGCAATCATGACCGCAGCGTACAGATTCTTTTCATGAAGGTTGATATTGCTGATTCCTTCAGCCGGCGGGTTGATGCGCTGAATACATGGTACCACAGCCTGCTTGACCAGGAATACTAAGGGGATATTTCCATGTGGATTCTTTTTGCATTCGGTTCGGCGCTGTTTTCAGGCGCGACTGCAATTCTCGCAAAGTGCGGCATCAGGAACACCGATTCGAATGTCGTCACCGCGCTTCGGACAGTTGTAGTACTGCTTTTTTCGTGGCTGTGCTATTTCAAAGCACTGCAGACGGGGCCGGCGAGTGTTGTCGTTCCAATCGACAAGCTCAGCATTCTGGTCACCGTTGCGTTCGCGTATTTTGTATTCGGCGAGAAACTGCAGAAACGGTCAACAGCGGGACTTATTGCAATTACCGCAGGCACATTATTACTGCTCAAATAACTACTTAAAGGTTTATACTGTTATTTCACCGTTTTTTCCCGATATTTTCAATACCCTCCTTTTTTGTATGCTGTCCGTTACGCCGGCTCCGGGTATATACTATAGTACAGTTCAGGAGGATTCAGGGAATGACGGAAGAACGGGAAGAGAAGGGCCGGCGGTTACGCATACTTCAGATTGACGAACGCATCAGGGATGAAACATATCCCAATGCAACAACGCTTGCAAAAGCATTCTGCGTGTCGCGCAGCACGATTGTACGCGACCTCGATTTTCTGCGCGATCAGTACCGTGCGCCCATCGAGTACAACAGCCGCAAAAACGGGTATTACTACACCGACCCCACTTTTTTTATAAAGAGTGTCATGCTGAGCGAGGGTGAGTTGCTGACACTTTCGGCCGCACTGCCGCTTCTTGAGCAGTACCGCAACACGCCCATAGAATCTTCAATAAAACAGCTGTTCACCAGACTTCTTACCATGCTGCCCGCCGGAGTTTCCATTGATCCCTCGTTTGTCGGAAAGAACATCAGCTTTATAAGCGATCCGCTTCCGCAGATAGAGGAGAGCGTCTTTACGACCGTGTTCCATGCGCTCAGACAGCACTGCACCGTTACATTTTTGTACCGTTCGCTGAGCAGCCTTGAGTACCGGAGTCATACAGCGGATCCGTATCATATCGTCTGCCAGAAGGGGAGTTGGTATATGCTTGCATTCAGCAGGGAACACCATGAAGTACGCATGTACGCTCTGTCGCGTATGAAGGATGCGGCCTGTACGGACAGCCGTTTTACCATACCGGAAGGATTCAATCCTGAAACATATTTTGACCCGTCGTTCGGCGTATGGAATACGAACGAAAAGCCCGCCAGAATAGAACTCCTGTTCGATGCACGTATAAATACGCTTATCCTGGAACGCACGTGGCACGAGTCGCAGGAACTGCATCAGAATGAGGACGGCTCCGTACAGCTCTCGTTCACGTCGAATCAGAGCGAAGAAATTCTGCACTGGGTGCTGAGTTTCGGCTCCGCCGTTACGGTGCGCAACCCGCCGGAACTTGCCGCGCGGGTAAGGGAGGAAGCAGCGCGTGTGGCGGAGAAATACCGTACGTAGTGGCTCCCTTATAAAAGATATGGTTTGGCAGCCGTTATGTAAGACCTGAGCGGCGGCTCCGGTACCCGGAAGGAACCGCCACTGCTGCTTACCCATACATTGCAACGTTGGCCACCCATACATTGCAATGTATGCCTCCCATACATTAGAACGTCAGCCTCCCATACATTGCAACGCTGCTTGCCCATACATTGCAACGTCGGCCTCCCTAACATTAGAACGTCAGCCTCTCTAACGTTGCAATGTATGCCTCAGCAGCAATGGAATCTGTTCAACTGGTAAAAAGGAAAAATACTCTGATACGCTCTGATACACTGGAGATGATTTATTGTTCAGGCGGAAGGGTATTTCATGCTGTTTCCTGCTGGAGTATGTGTTTTTCCTGTTTCTGAAGCAGAAAAACAGGAAAAATTAATTTTTTTTCAGGGTGTAGCACTCAATGACACACTGGTGGGTGTATAATAAAAAGAAATTATAGGGAGTTTGTCATCGTGGGTTGTTTTAATGAATCAGGTAATAAACCGTATTTTTCTTATTGGGGAAAAACGTCAAGTAGCTCCGCTGGCTCTTCATCGTATCATCTACTTCCATATCATTGTCTTGACGTAGCTGGAGTTGTATCAGTATTGATGAATGGTTCTCATCAATATTCGTCATATTGGGCGACGTATACGGGGCTGTCTGAACCCCAGATACGATTTCTTTGTGTATTTTCGTTCATGTTGCATGATATCGGCAAATTCTCCGAACGATTCCAGTCGCTTGTGCCGGCTTTATTTGCTGTTCTTTTTCCCACTAAAAAACCAAAACAGTATACAAAACGGCATGATACGCTCGGTTCCCTGCTGTGGAAACAATATGGAAGAAGCGAAATGCAGAACAAAAACAAAAAGGCGGCTGCTTTTTTGGAACTGATTATCAGAGCTGCTTTTGGTCATCATGGAATGCCGCCGGAAGAAATCGATAAGACTGGGTTCAGCTGTTTGTCGGGAGCTGATTCCTATTTCTGTAAAGACGATAGTACTGCGGCCTTATTATTTTTGAATGACTGTTTGGAAATTCTTCCTGTACCTGATTTTCCGGAAAGTACAAAAGAGTATCGCCAGAAGTTACGGGATGTTTCATGGACGATTGCCGGTATCGGTACTATTGCGGACTGGATAGCTTCTGACGAGAGTGCCTTTCCCTATGAAAAGACCAGTATGCCGCTTTCCCAATACTGGAATCAGTATGCCTTGCCTCGTGCGGAAAAAGCTGTTGCAAGAACCGGATGGAATGTCTGCCCTGTCCGGCAATTCAAAAATATTCAAACCATATTTCCTTTTATACAGGAACCGACTCCGCTGCAGAAACAGGCTGCCAGTCTTCCGATGCTGTTCGGTCCGCAGCTATTTATTGTTGAAGATGTTACCGGTGCCGGAAAGACGGAGGCTGCCGTACTGCTTGCATCCCGGATTATGTCGGCGGGAAATGCGGACGGACTCTATGTTGCGCTTCCGACGATGGCGACTGCGAATGCTATGTTCAGCAGGCTGGGGTGGGCGTATCGTTCTTTGTATAGGGCGGATGCCAGACCTTCCCTCATCCTTTCCCACGGTGCCCGGCATCTATCGAAAGAATTTGAAGAAATGCTTGGAAATTATAAGGAATCCGTCCCTTTTGCAGCGAATACGGAGTCGGATAAATCATATTCCGACGGAGAAAAAACGGCTTCATGCAGTAGTTGGTATGCTGACAATAAAAAGAAAGCGCTTCTTGCCGATGTGGGAGTCGGTACGATTGATCAGGCGCTTTTAGCCGTATTGCCGGTACGTCATCAGTCGATGCGTTTTGCGGGACTTCAAAGGAAAATCCTGATTGTAGATGAAGTCCATGCGTATGATCCGTATATGGAAACATTGCTCAAAACCTTGCTGTATGCACATGCTCGTAACGGTGGTTCTGCGATTTTACTTTCAGCAACGATTCCTGAACATAAACGAATAGAACTGATGAAATCGTATTATGCCGGTGCAACTGGAAAAAATGCAGATTTTACAACGGTCATATCAAATGCTTTCCCTTTAATTACACAGGTAAATACTGACGATATTGAATCATATTCGGTAAAGACACGTGAAACAGTTGCGCGGACGGTTTCAGTTTCTTTTTTTCATGAAAATAACGACGTACTTGATTTTATTACGAAAAGTGCTGCTTCGGGAAAGTGCATCTGCTGGATACGGAATACCGTTAATGATGTCCGCCAGTCATATTGCGAACTGATACATGCCGGTATCCCTGAAAATACTATAACTGTTTTTCACAGCCGGTATGCCATGATTGACCGTAGCCGTATAGAAGAGAACGTACTCCATCTATTTGGGAAAAAGTCCGGGGCGGAAGAACGTAAGGGTAGAGTACTTATTGCAAGCCAAGTTGTAGAACAAAGTCTTGATCTTGATTTTGATGAACTGATATCGGATATTGCGCCGATCGATTTGTTGATCCAACGTGCGGGGCGTCTGCATCGTCATATACGCGACAGAAACGGAAATGTACTGCATAATACTGATGCTGTTGATAGGCGCGGTCAGGCAGTACTTCATGTGTATGCACCGGAATTTAAATCGGATGCAGATGCGGACTGGCTCGAGAATCAGTTTGCGGGGACGCTTGCCGTATACAGGGATGCGGGGAAACTGTGGCTTACTGAAAAGATACTGACTGAAAAAGGAAAGTGGCATATGCCGGAAGATGCCCGGGAGCTGATTGAATCAGTCTATGGCGAACAGGCGTGTACGATTCCAGGCGGGCTTGTTTCTTTGTCCGATAAAGCTGCCGGTAAAGCGCATGCAGAACAGGGCATGGGAGAATTGAATGTCCTCGATATAGACGACGGTTACTGCAGGAAGATGATCGGCATGGATATGTGGGATGAAGATGAACGGGTTCCGACGCGCTTGACTGCCGACAATCAGGATGTCGTTCTTGCTGTTCCTGATGGGGATAGACTTATGCCGTATGCTGTATGTGACAGGTATCCGTGGGATTTAAGTACACTTTCCGTGTCGAAAGCTGCATGGAATAAATGCGGCTACGAGCTTTCTGCACAGTATGTAGCGGCGGCTGACGCGTTAAAAAAAGAACATCCGAATCTGCAATTTTCGGAAATAGTCGTCGTTGCTTGTGATTCTGAAAAAGCTAATACGGATATGCAGAAAATATCGGAAGTATATGATCCCCGCATGGGCTGGGGAAAAACAGGGGAGGAAAATGAATGAATCTTATAAAAGATGGATGGATTCCGGCATCACGCAGTGACGGATCGGTATGTTTCATTGCGCCATGGGAAATTGGTAAATCTGATAATCCTGTGACGGAGATTAAGGCACCGCGTCCTGATTTCCGCGGTGCTCTGTATCAGTTTTTGATAGGCTTGGTACAGACGACATTTTCACCAGAGGAAGAGGAAGACTGGACAGATTATTGGGGAAACATTCCTTCCTGTGATGAATTAAAAAATGCGTTTGAAAAATATGCGGATGCGTTTGAACTGTATAGCGAGAACGGGCCTGCGTTTATGCAGGATTTCCATTTGCCGGATAGTGCCGTCGAGAATACTATAAGTTCGCTTCTTATCGATGCACCGGGCGGAAATACTGTTGTGCTGAACAAGGACCATTTTGTAAAGCGGGATACCGTTCGCTGCATGTGTCCGTCATGTGCTGCAACGGCGTTGTTTACGCTGCAGACAAATGCTCCGTCGGGCGGACAGGGAAACCGTACCGGAATGCGCGGCGGCGGACCTTTGACAACACTTGTTATGCCCGATTCTGTGGAAAATCTGTGGCAGAAGATCTGGCTGAATGTTCTGCCTCGGGCAGGTCTGAGTGACAGCTCCTTACCTGATGTTCGTGATTCGTCTGTGTTTCCCTGGCTTGCTGAAACACGTGAGAGCTGTAACGACGAAAAAGTATATCCTTCCGATGTAAATATCCTTCAGCAGTTCTGGGGAATGCCCCGCCGTATCAGACTTGCAAAATCTTCAGAACAGGGAATCTGTGATGTCTGCGGGAGAAAAGGTGACCTGTATGTTTCGTATTCGGCAAAGAATTATGGCATTAGTTACAGTTCTACCTGGCACCATGTGTTGAGCCCGTACCGGAAGCAAGTTGAGAAAGACGGAACGGAAAGCTTGCTTGCATTGAAAGGAAAACAAGGCGGTTTGACATATACAGACTGGATGCCGCTTACACTGTTTTCAAGTTTTGATACAAATTCTGCACAGATGGCGGATGTCGTCAGTGCGTTCTGTTTTTTTAAAATGAAGTTTGAGCCGTTTGCAGGTACAGGCTGGCATATCTGGTGTTTCGGGTATGATATGGAAAATATGAAAGCACGCTGCTGGTATGACCAGAAAATGCCGATTTTTTTCGTGCCGGACGATATGCGGAACAAATACATAGAAACGATGCAGAAGGTAAGTACCGCGGCAACGGATTGTGCAAGAACGCTCCAGAGTCAGGTAAAAGCTGCATGGTCCGATAATCCGAAAGACATAAAGGGAGATGTTTCTTTTATCGAAGCCGCTTTTTATGCGGAAACGGAGAGCATGTTTTATAAAACAGCAGACACTATTTTAAAGCAGGTTTCGGGGAAACAGGGTGGACTTGAGAAAAACGTTTCACTTGAATTACAGCACTGGCGGAAATACATCATACGAAAAGTGAATGAACTGTTCGACCGTTTTGCATTGCAGGATACCGATGTTACCGCCAATATGAAACGTGTCGTCCATGCTGCGAAACTGCTTGGAATTTATTTGAACAAAGATAAAGCAATAGAACAATTAAAGGAGGAGGCATGAGTTATTATACATGTTTGGATGAAGCCGACTGTACCGCACTACTGACATGGTGGTCCGGGCTGGCTCACGACAGGGGAGCGTGTGCAGAGTTACGCAGAACGGAAACTCCTGCAGATGTCTTTCTGACAAGAGGTTTCCATGCGCTGTTTTCAAAAATGACTGCTTCGCGATGGGCACGGCAAGAAAATCTGCCTGCACTTGCCGCTGTTGCAGGTGTACTGGCATCGGTAACGACACATGATGCAGATAAATCATTTGCGGAATCGTGCGCACAGGGAGACTCTCAGCCGGTGGTAAGCGAGCTTCGTTTTGCCGCGCTTCAGAAGAGCCGTACGCTGGAAGAACTGTATACCAGAATGCGGCGGATTATTCATCAGCTTGGAGAAAAAGTCAATGTTTTATCTACGGCTGATGACATACTGCACTGGTACAAAGAAATTGTGGCTGGCGAAGAAGATGCCGACACGCGTAATCATATCGGTGTTCGTTGGGGAATGGATTATTTTCTGCACGAACCGGAACAAAAAAAATCTGCAAAAGCGTAATCAATAGGGGGAATTATTATTATGGAAAAATTTATTCAACTTCATTTTTTGACATCATTTCCACCGGCAAATCTCAACAGAGATGATTTGGGAAGACCGAAGACCGCAAAGATGGGAGGCGTGGATAGACTACGCGTTTCTTCTCAGAGTCTAAAACGTGCATGGCGCACTTCCGATATCTTTAAAGAAGCCTTATCCGGTTCTATCGGTATACGCACAAAACGTTTCGGTCGTACGGTTGATGAGAAATTGGTAAAGGGCGGTATTGATGAAAAGAAAGCCTCTGAGTGGGCGAAAAAAATTGCTGCCTGCTTTGGTGCCCTTACGACTGATAAAAAGGACAATCCACTTGATATCAAGCAGCTTGTTCATATTTCACCGGAAGAAGAAAAGGCTGTCGATGATCTGATTGCTGTTTTAATAAAAGAGAAACGTGAACCGGAAGATACTGAACTTACGCTGCTCCGCCGTCCTGAACATGCCGTCGATATAGCATTGTTCGGTCGTATGCTTGCAGACAGTCCATCCTATAATGTCGAAGCAGCCTGTCAGGTAGCTCATGCGATCAGTGTTCATCCGGTAACAATTGAAGATGACTATTTTACTGCAGTTGATGATTTGAACAATGGGGCAGATGATATGGGGGCGGCTCATCTTGGCGAAACTGGTTTTGCTTCTGCACTGTTTTACGAATATGTGTGCATAGATACGGAACAACTTATCAAGAATCTGGGAGGGGACGAAGCACTTGCAAAGAAAACACTTTCCGCATTGCTTCAAGCTGCCGCTATGGTAACGCCGACAGGAAAACAGAACAGTTTTGCAAGCCGTGCCTTTGCATCGTACATTATGGTTGAAAAAGGCAAATCTCAGCCACGTTCTCTTTCCGTCGCCTTTCTGAAGCCGATCCGCGGTGAAAATTACGGAGAAGACGCATACAAAGCGCTTGAGAAGGCATGTAAACAGATTGATACTGTTTACGACATTACTGACGTAAAACGGAAGATGCTCAACGCATTAACCGGTGAGGGAACATTTGCTGATTTGAAGCAGTTTATTACGGAATAGGAGATGATGTATGACAGATTATCTCGTATTCAGATTGTACGGGGCACTGGCGTCGTGGGGTGATATTGCGGTAGGCGAAGTGCGTCCGTCTGCTTCTCATCCGAGCAGATCCCAGATACTCGGACTGTTGGCGGCTGCGCTGGGAATAAAACGTACCGATACAGGAAAACTTGAAAAACTTTTTTCAGGGTATGATATGGCAGAGAAGATACTGTCTCAGGGAACTTTGCTGCGTGATTATCATACGGTACAAGTTCCTAAGTCAGACAAAACTGTCTACAGTACCAGAAAGGATGAGCTTGAATTTGACGTTGAGAAAATCAATACCATCCTTTCGTCGAGAGAGTATTACTGTGATGCGGAAACTGTTATTTCTCTTCGATGTCGGAATGCTTCTTCATATTCGCTTGAAGAACTCCAAAACGCCTTACGCTATCCGAAGTTTTTGTTGTATTTTGGGCGCAAATCCTGTCCGTTGAGTCTTCCTTTGTATCCTCAGATTATTAACGCAGGGGGATTTAAGGAATCGCTTGATAAAGTTGTCTTTCCGGAATTATCAGGTTTTGGGAAATTGCCGGTTGCGTCGGTTATACGGTACTACTGGGACGGGGATGCCGGTGATATGAAACCTTCTCAGATTCTGGAACGGTATGATCAGCCTGTTGATAAAATACGGTGGCAGTTTACCCCACGAACAGAAAAGTACCTTGCCGAAGGAGAAGACTTATGATGTATTTTTCGCGGGTACGCATACGGCCGTATACCGACAATTACAGCCGGCTTATGCCTATTTTAAATGGCGACGGATATGCAGTACATCAGCTTATATGGACATTGTTCCCCGGACGACCGGACGCTGACAGAATGTTCCTGTTCCGTCAGGAATTCGAAAAAGAACAGATGTCTGAAGTTCCATCTGTAAGGGGAATTCCGTTATTCTATGTACTGTCAAAAGACAAGCCTTCTGCACAGACAGATGTTCTTATCGCAGAAACGAAAGAATATGCTCCGAAACTTTCGGCAGGAGACAAGCTTGCTTTTTCACTGCGGGCGAATCCTGTCATTGCACGGAAACAGGACAACGGAAAGAAAAACAGTAAGCGTTGTGATATTCTGATGGATGTAAAATACCAGCTGAAGCATTCTGATACTCATTTGACTTCTGAACAGATTCAAGTGCCTCAGAATCAGGCCGTTGCTGACTGGCTCGTAAGAAAAGGAACCACAGCAGGATTTAACATATCGGAAATTTCCGATCTTCAAATAGCGGCGTATCAGCAGCATGTACTTTCAAAGAAAGCTCTTACCGGAAACAATGAAATAAAATTCAGCTCCGTTGATATTACCGGCACTCTTGAAGTAACGGAACCCGACTTATTTCTTCAAATGCTGGAAAAAGGACTTGGCAGTGCAAAGTCCTTCGGCTGCGGTATGATGATGATACGGAGGATATGAATGCGTATACCTTCATCACCGATTTCCATAAAAGAACGAAATTCTATGCTTTTTCTGCAGTACGGTATGGTGGATGTCCAGAACGGGGCTTTTGTCCTTGTCGATGAAAAAGGTGTCCGTATGCATATCCCAGTCGGAGGAGTCGCCTGCCTGTTTCTTGAGCCGGGAATTACGATTACCCATGCAGCCGTAAGTCTTGCAGCTGATGTAGGTACACTGCTTGTCTGGGTTGGTGAAGGCGGGGTACGACTGTATGCTGCCGGTCAACCGGGAGGTGCACGTTCAGACAGGTTGCTGTATCAGGCAAAGCTTGCACTTGATGATGAATTGAGAATAAAAGTCGTACGAGCCATGTATGCATACCGGTTTAAAGATATGCCTCCGGTAAAACGCAGTATCGAACAGCTTCGTGGTATAGAAGGTGCCCGTGTCCGTGCATTATACGGTATGCTTGCAAAAAAATACTGTGTCCAATGGGACAGCAGAAAATATGATCCGGATAACTGGGATAAAGCTGATCCTATCAATAAGACACTAAGTGCTGCGAATCATGCGTTGTACGGCATCTGTGAAGCAGCTATTCTCGCAGCCGGCTATGCACCTGCCATCGGGTTTATTCATACCGGAAAACCGAGATCATTCGTATACGATATAGCTGATCTGTTTAAATTCGATACGGTTGTCCCAATGGCCTTTCAAGTTATCGCCAGTGGAAGTTCAAATCCCGTACGTGATGTCCGCCTTAAATGTCGTGACAGTTTTAGACAATCCCGTATGTTGAAAGAGATTATTCCGACTATCGAAATGATTCTTGCTGCAGGGGGTATTGAAAAACCGGCAGCAAGTCCGGAATCAGTTCCAATTGCGATACCGGAAAAGGAGGGAATCGGCGATGCTGGTCATCGTAACTGAAGCAATACCTGACCGGCTGCGAGGGTATCTCAGCCGCTGGCTGCTCGAAGTCAGAGCAGGAGTATTTCTTGGACAATACTCTGTACGTGTCCGGGATATGCTTGTGAAAACAATCACGGAAAATGTCGAAGAGGGCAATGTTGTTGTTGCATGGTCGACGAATAATGAAAGCGGCTTCGATTTTGAAACAATCGGCAAAAACCGCCGTATCCCGGTATCGTTTGAAGGCATGAAGCTGGTTTCTTTTTTACCAGAAGAAGTGAAAAGTTAGGAATGATTTTTACCTTGTTCTTTGAAATGTTCAGGGAAGGATTTTTATTTGGTAACATTATTTTAAGGTTGTAATTGTATATTTACTAAAGAATTATTTTTTAGTCTGTTCCCCACATGCGTGGGGATAAACCGAGAAGGAAATAATATGGATATTCATGAACTTTCTGTTCCCCACATGCGTGGGGATAAACCTTAACTTCCTGCCTCACCAGTTCACGGATGAACCTGTTCCCCACATGCGTGGGGATAAACCGAGAATTGAGGCGAATACGAACGCTTGAATAAACTGTTCCCCACATGCGTGGGGATAAACCGCATTTCGTGAACAGTGTTTTCAGCCATAAGCTCTGTTCCCCACATGCGTGGGGATAAACCGTTCAGTAAGCGCGCGCAAACTTCCTTCGTGCTCTGTTCCCCACATGCGTGGGGATAAACCGTGTTGCATTAATTTTCCGCTGATAAATATTTGCTGTTCCCCACATGCGTGGGGATAAACCGGTAATGCAATGCCGTATTTTCCTGTTATGGAGCTGTTCCCCACATGCGTGGGGATAAACCGTCCTGCAAATAAGCACGTGCAATAACACGTACCTGTTCCCCACATGCGTGGGGATAAACCGATTACGTGCATGGGGCGGACACAGCAGGCGCGCGTAACATAGAGGCATGGTCACAAAAGTACGGGGTCAGCGTGGAATAATTCGCGCTTATAAAAATACTGTTCCCCACATGCGTGGGGATAAACCGGTATTGTACTATATTACGTAATGTGCTATAGTCTGTTCCCCACATGCGTGGGGATAAACCGATTCATCAACGATTATTAAACAGCAGTCGCAGCTGTTCCCCACATGCGTGGGGATAAACCGAAGACAAGGCCGCCGAAATCCGGGAGGAAAGACTGTTCCCCACATGCGTGGGGATAAACCGAAGTGCTTCACTGCAGATATTACGGCCGGTATCTGTTCCCCACATGCGTGGGGATAAACCGATATAAGGTCAAACCCCATGTCATACGCGGCACTGTTCCCCACATGCGTGGGGATAAACCGTTCTTGATTAAAGTCGAAACGGTGCCAGTCATCTGTTCCCCACATGCGTGGGGATAAACCGGTTGTCCGTATCTATTTTCATCATCGACGACGCTGTTCCCCACATGCGTGGGGATAAACCGCACGCGGTACACGTTATCGTGAAGGACTGACACTGTTCCCCACATGCGTGGGGATAAACCGTATAGACGATAAAACAAATGTAGCAGATAACACTGTTCCCCACATGCGTGGGGATAAACCGACGTATGCCGCGTGCTGGATGATACATGAAGCCTGTTCCCCACATGCGTGGGGATAAACCGTTCACGGGCTGTGACATATCTGGCACTCATGTCTGTTCCCCACATGCGTGGGGATAAACCGTTCGTAGCACTTTGCCGGATTGTTACCGCAGTCTGTTCCCCACATGCGTGGGGATAAACCGAAACTGTTTGAATCTCGGTATCACAGAACAATCTGTTCCCCACATGCGTGGGGATAAACCGTATGCAGAGTACATCGGGTACAGAGTGCAGATCTGTTCCCCACATGCGTGGGGATAAACCGCATGTCGAGATTACCGTATTCCGTGTGCACCGCTGTTCCCCACATGCGTGGGGATAAACCGAGATTGCGCCAATTCTGATAAAAACTCAATATCTGTTCCCCACATGCGTGGGGATAAACCGTTCCGCGATTATTTTGGTCAAAACGTCCGACGCTGTTCCCCACATGCGTGGGGATAAACCGCTGTACAGAAATTGCGTTGATTGTTACCCTGCCTGTTCCCCACATGCGTGGGGATAAACCGTAGAGGATGTTTCCAAGTATGAGAATCTTTTACTGTTCCCCACATGCGTGGGGATAAACCGCAATCAAAGATATGAAAAAACTCGACGGACAGCTGTTCCCCACATGCGTGGGGATAAACCGTACAGTTCCCTTTATTTTTACTGTCTGTGCCGCTGTTCCCCACATGCGTGGGGATAAACCGACGGAACGGCTGATGATGTCACACTCCCTGATCTGTTCCCCACATGCGTGGGGATAAACCGCTGTTTACACTTGCCGACCAGATAAATATTAACTGTTCCCCACATGCGTGGGGATAAACCGAGTATTTTCCTTCATCATAGTAGTTAACTTACCTGTTCCCCACATGCGTGGGGATAAACCGTATTTAATGTTGCGGATGTAACAGAGCATCTACTGTTCCCCACATGCGTGGGGATAAACCGCCCACATACCTATAGTAATATCAGTACCAAATCTGTTCCCCACATGCGTGGGGATAAACCGCAGAATCGATAGGGCTTTCTTCTGAACCTGTACTGTTCCCCACATGCGTGGGGATAAACCGTGCAGGATACTGCTGATACTCCGGTTGTCGGTCTGTTCCCCACATGCGTGGGGATAAACCGGATAAAAGGCTGTGAGTGGTTGCGTAAAGAGGCTGTTCCCCACATGCGTGGGGATAAACCGATACCTTGTTGGCTACGAGGTTGTAAAACAGGCTGTTCCCCACATGCGTGGGGATAAACCGTAATTATTGACGGAAATCTTGCAGATGAACCGCTGTTCCCCACATGCGTGGGGATAAACCGAACACCAGCAAAGGAAACACGAACACGAAAGTCTGTTCCCCACATGCGTGGGGATAAACCGGTGATATCTGGTTTGACACTGACGACGGTAACCTGTTCCCCACATGCGTGGGGATAAACCGCATGGTGACAAAGTGCATCATGTGTCAGAAAACTGTTCCCCACATGCGTGGGGATAAACCGCTACGACATAGATTATTTATGGCAGGTTGTTTCTGTTCCCCACATGCGTGGGGATAAACCGCAAAACCTATTTATGGAATTGCTTTTTATACACTGTTCCCCACATGCGTGGGGATAAACCGTTTGCTTGAATAGCAACATACTTACCAGATTCCTGTTCCCCACATGCGTGGGGATAAACCGGCAATAGTTGTGTCCTGTACCATTCCATATAACTGTTCCCCACATGCGTGGGGATAAACCGCTAACCTATGAGTTCTTTTAACAGTATCTACCCTGTTCCCCACATGCGTGGGGATAAACCGCATGGAACAACGATGGCACTTGGCATGGCTATCTGTTCCCCACATGCGTGGGGATGAACCGCATACGGAATAAGCAAAGATAAATCTTTTGAACTGTTCCCCACATGCGTGGGGATGAACCGGAGCATGAGCAGAAAGGCGGATTTCTCCGTACCTGTTCCCCACATGCGTGGGGATGAACCGATTATTATATTCCCTTCGTGTCATAGGTTTTGCTGTTCCCCACATGCGTGGGGATGAACCGGTAACTATCTGTGGACTCGGACGATTGTCACACTGTTCCCCACATGCGTGGGGATGAACCGCCATACATACACCATCCCGACAACCGGAGTAGCTGTTCCCCACATGCGTGGGGATGAACCGTAATCGCTGCGAGCAGGAACTCGCAGCCTGGACTGTTCCCCACATGCGTGGGGATAAACCGAGAATATTAACAGTGGAGGTGGCGTAATGGATCTGTTCCCCACATGCGTGGGGATAAACCGCATCCAGCACCCAGCATACGTTTTTCCGATTCCTGTTCCCCACATGCGTGGGGATAAACCGCTGATGCACTGTTATATGTCCAATATAACCCACTGTTCCCCACATGCGTGGGGATAAACCGTGCGTATGAATGTGCATAGTCCTGAATATACTCTGTTCCCCACATGCGTGGGGATAAACCGATTAAATGGAGTTTTTACATTGAAATTATTGACTGTTCCCCACATGCGTGGGGATAAACCGTATCTATGCGAAAAATGCAGGTATTGTCGTAGCTGTCCCTCACGTACGTGGAAGTGTTTCTTATTTGCTTCTTCCTGAATTTAATTGTATACTTTTTACTGTCTTCGGACAAAGGAAATAAAATGGACTGTACGTTTCGAACAGCAGACCCGGATGAAATCGATAAACTTCTCATGATGCGGATTGAATTTGTTAAAGATATTCATCCTGAATATGATGAGAATAAAATAAATGAACTGAAAACCGGTTCTTATAAATATATAAAAGAGCATATGCAGAACAACTCGTACACAGGATTTTTTGGAGAAGTTAATAACGAAATAGTATGCTCTACATCGCTGCTCATTTATACATATCCGCCGTTATATTCGTCGGAATACCGGAAGATAGGCCATGTGTTGAATTTCTATACCCGGAAAAAATTCAGAAATCTCGGATACGGTAAGGCGATGATGGAATGTGTAAAAGAATATGGTAAAGCATATGATTTTTACAGGCTCGATTTGTCGGCAACGGAAGCCGGTTATCCGCTGTACAGAAAATGCGGTTTCAGAGATTCGGAACGGATTATGGATTATGAGTTGTAAGAAGTTGAACCGTATTTCAGCAAATATGTTTTTTTCAAAATACTGAGTATTTCCCGGAATATGGTTTTCCGGTCACTTTCGATAACCTCCCTGTCCATTTCCCGCTTCCAGAGCACCCAGTCGGTACGTATCTTATCAAGAGTCTTCTGTGCTTCCATAATTTCTACCTATAAAAAGTCGGGCGAAGCTCGCGCGCAAAGGATTGCGCGGATCGCATTTTGTTCAGCCGGATGTCTGACATACTCCTGTTTGTAAGGGTTGTCGGCATCTATCATAAACTTATACCGTCTTTCTTCCGAATGCAGGTTTTCCGGCCGTATAAAACGCAATTGGCTAAACCGCCATCATACTATGCTTCGTACTGGCTTGGCAGGTGAGTTTCCTCACCTGAAAACGGGTGAGAAAACTCACCTGCCGGGGCCGGTATTTCCGGGATATATTGTATGCAGATTTCAGGCACAGTCTGAAAGGCTGGAGGAGGCACATGAAACCTGCATGAAGATCCCGGTATAACCGCCCGGATAAAACGGTTAAAAAAGTAAGTCCGGAAAACATACCACTGTTTTCCGGACTGAGTCTGCCGGCTGAACGGCACTGTAGTACGGTATGTATACAGTGTATCTGTTCATGTCATTACTGTCAAATAAGCAGGAGACTTCCCTTTGGGAGGCACTGCCTGCGGGAGATTTTATATGATAACGATTTATACACACAAGAATATGTTTAAACAGGCAAAACACCAGCTTATCTGCCGGAGTGCGACAGGAGGAGCTGTTTCCGGGGAAGCGTTCATCGACGAAGTGGCGGAGCACAATACGACGATTACGCGTGCGGATACGCTTGCCGTTTTCGATGTTATAACCGAACTGCTGCTTAAGTACGTGCTGAACGGCGACCGCGTTTACCTGCCGTTCGGTTCGTTTTATGCAAATGCCAGTGGTACTATGGATTCCGACAACGATGCGTTTACTCCGGGGGCGTCGGGAAGCGATCACGATATCAGCTTTATCTTTGCACCGTCGAACGAATCAAAGGAGAAAGTCAGGAAGGCATCATGGGAACGCGGTACCGATGAAATCCGTTCAAAGCCTGTCATCATTTATCTGAAGGACGTAAAGGATAATTTCATAACGTCCATTCCTCACAACGACACACTTCTTATTAAAGGAAAGAAACTTGCGTTTGATAAGGAAACGGACGGAAACGACGTGGGCGTATTTCTTGTACAGGGAGACAAGTCGATTGAATGCACGTATTTCCAGTACGTACGGGATAAATATATCAGTCTTCGCATCAATTCCGACGTTCCTGCCGGTAAATACTTTGTCAGTGTAAAAACGAAATACGGAGAAGCAAAGACCGATACTGAGCTGGAAGTGACTGAGTAAAAAAGCCTGTCAGACTTGTATCCGGGGCTTCAGACGGGGACACAGTGCACTGTGTCCCCGTCTTTTTTAACACAGGCCGTGTGGTGAAACGCCATACGGCTTATTTTTTTTCACCTTAAGCCGTGTGGTGAAACGTCATACGGTCTGTGTTTTTTCACCACCAGCCGTGTGATGAAACGTCACCCGTCTTATTTTTTTTCATTATCAGCAGGGTAGTAAAACGTCCTTCGGCCTGTCTGCATCTATAATGCAGAACCTTACAACAGATCAGATGACAGAAAATGTTCTCTGTCTATCAATCTGGTGGCGGATATTTCCGGATTATCATAGGGTAATACTTTTTGAAGGAAGTTACCGCTTAATAAATAAGTCTGTTCTGCATCGAATATCCGGCTGAATATTGACTTGACTTAAAAAGGTTTGTTTTGTACTATCAATCCAGTTCATCGGAGGATCGGCAGCCGCAGTTGTCTGATCGGCATATCATATATGTTTTGTATGACAGCAGGGCGTATATGGGAGCGGGCATGATGTCAATACTGACAGTCTGCCACATAAGATGCCGGGTGCGCCCGGAATATTTTATGCCGGTGAATCATACTATGAAAAATTTTTACCGGCAGAACGGGAGCCGGTATGAATCTTTTTACTGATTCAGTAAAAAAAATCTATGCAAAATATCTTTCCGCTGCCTTGGGAAGTTCTATTATTGTATCAATTTACAGTACCGTTGATGCTGTTGTTGTAGGTCAATACGAGGGACCTGACGGTTCTGCCGCGCTCAGCTGCATTATGCCCATGTGGTCTATGTTCATGAGCCTCGGCATCCTTATAGGAATCGGGGCATCCATTCTTATGAGTACGGCGCGCAGAAACGGTAATAAAAGATACGGCGACGAATTTTTCACGGCTGGTATGGCTGCTGCCGGAGTTCTTTCCTGTATACTTGTAGTACTTTTTCTGTTTTACCGCGACCGCTTTCTGATGATCTGCGGAGCAGAAGGGAAAATTCTGACGCTTGCGATGTCATATACCCGCTGGCTTACTTTTGCCGTTCCCTTTTTTCTTATCGGAAACGTATTTATGGCGTTCGTCCGAAATGACAATGCTCCGCAGCTTGCTACAGCTGCCGTTATCTGCGGCGGACTGATCAATATATCAGGTGATATTTTTTTCGTATTCGGACTTAAATGGGGTATTGGCGGTGCCGGATTTTCAACGGCGGTAAGTCAGGTTGCAGCATGTATCATACTTGCAGGACATGCATGCAGCAAAAGTAACGGCCTCAGGTTTGTACGGATGACACTTTCTGAATTGGCGGCACGGCTGAAGCGGCTGGCGGAAACAGGATTTGCACCGTTCATAGTTGATTTTTCGTTCGGTATCGGTGTTATACTTTTTAATAATCAGATTGTGCGGTATGCCGGAACCCTCGACCTTGCGGTATACGGAGCGGTCATCAATGTTTCAATGCTTTTTCAGTCGCTCTTTTACGGCGTGGGACAGGCAGTTCAGCCGCTGATATCCGAAAATAACGGTGCAGGAAAAAACGGACGTATACGCGGATTTCTTCATTTTGCATTTGGTACCGTCGCTGTTATGAGTATTATATTTTTTGCACTTGCAGAACTGCTGCCGGAACGGATACTCTGCATGTATATAAAAAAGACTCCGGAAGTGCTTGCGGCAAGTCCGCATATATTCCGCACATATGCAGTTTCATTTCTGCTTATGGGTGTAAATATCGTTGCAGGGTACTGCCTGCAGGCTGTACTTCGCACGGCGGGTTCGCTCGCCGTATCGTTACTCCGGGGCTGCATTCTGTGTTCCTTGTTTGTTCTTCTTCTGCCTGCCGTTTTCGGGTACAGCGCAATCTGGTATACGATGCCGCTTACGGAACTGTGTACGTTTGCCGTTACCGTAGTGCAGCTCGGGAAAATGAAAAAAAGCATGCGGTGAACATTCTGCTGCGTATAAAGCAGCGGAGCACTGTAATCATTTCAGGGAAAAGCGTACGGGATACCTGAATCTGACGGCTGCAGGTTTTCCGTTTACGAGCGCGGGTGTACAGGTAAGACCGGTCACGGCGTTTACGGCAGCTTCCGCAAATCCGTAACCGGGATCCTTAAGCACGTTGATTTTCCGTATCCGTCCTTCCGCATCTATGAACAGCTCAAGGTATACGACTCCTTCTATGCCCTGTTTCAATGCCATCGGCGGATAATTTATGCGCGCAAGAATTTCTTTTGAAGGTATCTGTGGTATGAGCGAAATTTTATGCTGCGGCAGATAATCAGGTTCCGCATCATTTTGTTCTGCTCCCTGCGCCGGTTTCTGTTCTATAACGGTATCGTCCGTCTCCTGGATCGTACTGGACGATTTGGGCTGGGCGGCGACGACGCGCTGAACGGTACCCTGTACAGGCGGAGGTGTGTATTCCTGAATGTCCACCAGTTTGAGTACCTGATATTCTTCTTCGTTCACCGGCTTTTCTTCTGTATGTTTTGAGAACTTAACGGACAGTATGAGTACTGCCGACAGCACCGTCATAACTGCAAACAGCACGGGCCGTATTGTCCTGACGAACTGAATGCCTGTATCTTCCGTAATTTTCATGTTTTTTCCCGTACAACAAAACTGACTGTGCGGTACTGCAGCAGCTGCAGTATCTGTACAACCGAATTCACGTACCGGTACGGCGTATTGCGGTCCGCTATGATATGAATCCGTGTTCCCGGATTCTCCGTAATAACGGCGGCAATTTTCTGTTCAAGTTCACTTTCCGTTACCGGAACGCCTTTACCGTGTTCTCCGACGCTTGTTTCTCCGCTGCTCTGAATCCATATCTCAAAGTTTTTCTCCAGCTGCGTTTTTTCGACTGTCTCCGCTTCGCTGTATTGGATCTTGGCTTCGTACCGCTGGTTCATAAGTGAAATAAGCATGATGAAAATAAGCAGAAGAAAGCCTATATCCGACATTGAAGAGGTTGTAATGGACGGTGCCTTTTTTTTCCGTGCAAGCCTGAACATCAGTTGTCCTCCATTCTGAATGAAAAGTTTTCGACGCCGAGTTTTCTGATTATACCGATCACGTCTATAACGTTCTGGTAGGGTGTGTCAGGCGCTATGGCAAGAACGAATGTCATGTTCGGATGTCCTGTAAGTGTATGCCGTACCGTTTCTTCCAGTCCGTCCATCGTCATCTTTTTCCCATCAATAAGAACAGTTCCGCTGCTCTCCAGAACACACCTGAGCAGGTCATTCTTTTGTACTATGCGCGGTACGGCTGTATCGGGCAGGCGCATAAGAAAACCTTTGTTAACGTTAAAGCCTGCGGTAACAATAAAGAAAATGATGAGCAGGAACGAAAGATCGTTGAGCGATCCGGAACTGCCGGGATCATCGCCGAGCCTGGTATGGCGCGTCAGTTTCATACCGCACTTTCTCCGCCGGCGGTGTTTCTGCTCCGGTAATCAAGAATTTCCGGTACAAGATCGTTCACCGCTTTAGTTATTTCCGCTGCAAAAAAGTCGACACGCTGTGCAAGCAGGTTATACGCGACAAGGGCTGTAATTGCGATGACAAGGCCGAATACGGTTGTTACGAGTGCTTCATAAATACCGTTTGCAACAAGCTGTGCATTTACGTCAGTTGCTTCTGCAATCGATCTGAACGCACCGATCATGCCGCTTACCGTTCCCAGAAATCCGGTGAGCGGTGCGATAGACGACAGGGACGTGAGGTAATTGAATCCGTTTTCAAGCCGCCGTATCCGCTCCTCTGCTTCTCCTTCCGCTGCGCGTTCCATACGGCTTTCTCCGAAACGTGCGTTCTTCAGGAGTACGAGCAGTACTGAAGCCGCGGTATTTTTCCGCGGCTGGGCCTGCAGAAACGAAACTGCGTCGTCCATTTTGTCTGCAGCAACAAACTGCTGTGTCTGTGTGCTCAGCGACGCTACTTTCAGGTTGTGATAGAAAATATATATAATCCGTTCAATGATGATTGCAACTGTTGCGATTGCAAATGCAAGCAGCGGCCACATGAATATTCCGCCCAGGCGGAACATTGCTATAAGACTTGTCTGTGTGTTCATATACTTATTTCTCCTTTCTCCAGTTCATAGATAATACATGTTCGTCATCAAACGGCAGGTCAAGGGCGAACCGGAAGAGCGGTGCACATTCCTGCCAGTCCCGCTTAAGCGTCCCTGTTTCCAGTATCTGCCGGAATTGATCCGGTACTGCAGGATATTCTTTCCCCCTGTTCTTTTTTTTCGTCATGCCCGGCAGCGCAGCTGCTGCATCTTCATATCCCAGGCCGTTCTGTGAAAGCCATGCACATACTGCTTCTATCCGGTCCCACCTGTCTGTCATCTGCGTAAGGGCACGGTCATCCTCCAGAAGGGTGTCTTCATACCGCAGAGAAGCCTGTTCCGGAACGGTAACGGTGACGGGTTCCGTCACATGCAGTATGAATGTCTGTTTTTCTGTACGCTGCGCGGTAATTTTTCCTGATGCGCTGAACCTGACTTCTGTCCAGCCGTCGCGCCAGTTTGAAAACCAGTATACGCTCCGTACGTCGTATTCCCCGTCGTCCTCCGGTACTGCTGCGATTTTTATGATGGCATGGTATTTGTTTTCACCTGATACAAATACACTTTCACCCTTTTCTGCCGGTGGAACGCCGGTACTCATACAGCCGGTTACTATGCATGCAGAAGAGATAAGCAGTGCAGCTGTAATCCGTATAAATAGTTGTTTTTTCATGATTTTTCCTTAAATATATTTAATAACTTATCTTCATGCCGACAGAGGGCATGGGGAACCCGATGTTGAAATCGGCATCCTGTCCTGTGTCAGATTCTTTTCCCGTCATCCTGTTCAGCGATTTATTTGCTTTGGGGCTGTACAGATTGACGAATATATCATTGGCTCCGACATACCATTCCCAGCGTACTTTTGAGTGCCTGTAGTAATTTGATACGGAAAGGCGGAGATCGACGGGGCAGGATATCTGCGTACGGAGCGTGTCGCTGTATACGGAACTGCGTGTGTAGCGCTGTACGACGGTATTCGTCCCGTCTTCATTCGGAATTACCGCGGCGTAAGAGGTGACTCCCCCTTCTTCTTCCATGGGTGTACCGGTAGCGACAGTTGCTTTTACCGTAAGCGTCATGCCGGGGCGGGGACGCCAGTTGCAGATGAGGTTGACCGTATTAAACCGGTGAAACGACGGATAATACCAGGTGTCAAGCGGATCTCCGCCGCTCGTTTCTTCACTGCTGTAGTCCTTTGTATACGGGTTCAGAAAGCGTGCATAGACAAACGAGTAGGTTATGTAGCCGTCCAGTTTTTCACCACCTTTTTTCTGAAGCATTGTATCGAATCCCGCGACATATCCCCGTCCGTCTGTCCTGACAGAATATTTGACATTGCCTGCATCAAGATCGTTCAGGACGATATATAACCGGTTCAAATACTGCTTGTAATATCCTTCAAGGTTAAAATGCCAGTCACCGGCAAAGTCTATTTCTGTACCTAGAACCTGGAACCACAGTCTGTCGGGCGATACATCGAAATCTTTTAAACCGTATTTTTTTTCAATTGCATTTGTCTGCATTGAAATCTGAGAAAAAAGACCTGTTCCGGCGGTGAATGCTATTTTATCAAATATGCCCTTATTCCGGAAAGGCGTATACTGTACGGAAAGGCGGGGATTTACAACAGGATATGTATTGAGTGAATAATCATTATCTGTTGTAGCTACATAACAATGATCAACACGGATACCTGCTTCTCCCTGAATCAGGGAAGTATCATTTCCGAACTCCCATAAGCCGAACATTCCTGTCTGGAAAATCCTGTTTCTGTCCGCGGTTACCGTGTATTCAACGTTGCTGAGTATCGGCGTTTGATATGAAGAAACGGTATTTTCTATCCATGCTTTTGCATTTTCGTCAATATGTGACTGACTTACCAGTTCCTCTGCGCCGAAAGATATACTGTCCTGTGCGGAGATCTGCGCTGTATCTTCAAGTTTTAACTGGTACTGCTCGAGGCGTACTAAAGATGAGATATCTGTGGAGAAACCGTTAAGCGTATAGCTTGTCTGTCCGTTGATTTTTCCGTCGTGTGTTCCGTCGTCGTCGTCATGGGCTGTTATAAAATCACTTGTATATGATAAAGTGCCTTCCGCATCGGATTTATACGTAAAATCCTGCCGGCTCTGATTGTATGAAGCAATCATTTTAACCTGATTCGAATCTGCCGGCAGCCACTCTGCAATAAGGCCGCTGAAAAAGGCTGTACTGAGCCAGGAAAATGAAGATGTCGTGGTGATAGAATCTTCTGAATCATCTGCATGTATCCCTACACCGTCGGATCCGATAAATGAATTAAACGTCAGATGCAGAAAAGGGCTCGGATTATAGTATGCCTTTACATAGCCGTCACGGATAAAGGGCATAGTCGGTATAGTATCTGCAAGATTCGTAATGCCGAGCGTATCGTACATCAGCGTAAGCGGTTCCAGATAGGTTAGTTTACCGCCGAACAGTACGCCCGCATTCTTTGAAAACGGCAGCTGTACGAACATATCGCTTGACATGGTGGAAACGCTTGCATCAACGCGTACCTGGTCGCTTTCCGGTGTCTTCGTCGTCACTTCAAGCAGCCCCGACATGACGTTCCCGTACCGTGCGGAGAAAATACCGTGCGACATTTTCGCGGATGATACCATAAGCGGATTGAATATGGAATATGCGCCTCCCCAGTGCCACGGATTCAGGACGGAGATTCCGTCCATAACTGTTCCCATTTCGGACGCATAGCCGCCGCGTATGGACGGCTGCGCATTAAAGCCGCCTGCATAGCCGATACCGGGAAGTGTCTTTATTGAAGACATGACGTCTTCAATAAGGCCCGATTCTGCCGTCGTTTTCATTTCCGCATTGTTCATTACCTGCGACACGCCCGGTTTTGCATCAGTTTTACCAGGAGCTGCCCGTTCAACGACAAGTTCTTTTCCTTCGACAACTCCGGACATTACAAGTTCTATTTTTACTGTTTTTTCTCCGCTTCTGATTACAGCACGCGTATCGTTATACCCCGGAAGCGTTACGAGTATTGTCTCCGTATCCCTTTTTTCGGGAAATGGAATGACGGCAGTACCGCTGCTGTCTGTCCCGTATGTTTTTTGTGAATCAGCGTCCGTTATTACGGCGCCTTCCAGAGGTATGTCCAGATCATGGTCGAAAACGGTGACCGTCACATCTGCCGCAAATACCTGTGCCGTAATAAAAAGGCAGACAGCTGCTGTTTTAAGTAATTGTTTCATAAAAATTTATTTCCTTTTTTAGTTATCATACTTTACTTTCGTAAACTGAAGGTAGTACATCTCCTTTTCTATATATTCTGAACTTAAAGATTATGTCAAATGTAAAGGCAGGTGCTGCCCCAGGGTCAAGAGAAATAATAGTCAGTAGTGCGGCAACAGCCTTTATAAAAAGAGCGGGTGAAAATACATATAATCTCCTCTCTGTGCTTTATTTCAGATATCTGAAATAAAGCAGGTGTTTAGTAATGAACTGCTGATTATAAACAGGTACTGTTTAATCAGCGTATGTATAAGGATGCAGCAGGATATTTTAGAAAAATATAACGAGAATAAAAATATAAAAGAACTGCTGAATATTTTTCAGTATAGTATTGCGCCTGTAAATAAAGATAAAAACATCCTCAACGTACACAAGGTTTAACATACATTATGGGTATGTGTAAACATATATCTGTTAAAAATATTTGACTTAAAAGTACATTTGTAATACATCTTCGTCATTGAACGGCAGGTCAAGAGCGAACCGGAAGAGCGGTGCGCTTTCCTGCCAGTCCCGCATAAGCGTCCCTGTTTCCAGTATCTGCCGGAATTCATCCGGTACCGGAGGATATTCTTCGCCGCTGTTTTTTTTCGTCATTTCCGGCAGCGGGTATGATGACTTTTCCCTCTGTATCAGTTCGGTATATTTTTCCTGAATCAGAAACTTCAATAAGAGCGTCTTCGAGCGGTATGCCAGGATCCTGATCGGTAACGGTGACCGTGATATCCTGAGCAAACGCCGCCGTCGTAAGAAACAGCCAGGCTGATGTTGCAGTATAAAAAGACAGCCTCGTATGCAATTTTATTCTCCTCGTGTTTTATGCATACACAGTAGCAGAAAACTTTTCAGTATCTGCATGACAGGAATAAATTGTTATCAAACGGGAATAAATTACAGAATGCCATAAAAATGCATTTTTATTTTATAGAAAAAAATGGCTGGAAGGGAGTACACGTTGACACATACAGGTAATTGTCTGTACCATTTTAATCCGGTGACACATAGTATGAAAAAACTGAAATCTCTTCTATTACTATCTGATTCATCCGCACCCCGGGAGGGATATACGGAAGCCGCAGGATTTACTGCTGCCTCCTTTCTGTATTTTTTTTCACTGGTCCTGTATACGTGGAGTACTCCCGTGTGGTTCAGCCGTTTTCCCCGTGCGTCTGCGTTCCGGTTCATTCTTGCTGTGGGTGTATACTGTCTGTGCTGCATGCTGTTTTGCGGACTCAGGTTTGCAGGCATTGTCTGCCGCCTGCCTGCTGCACCGTTCGTCCGTACATTTCTTCTGTCTTTTATTCCCGTTGTGGTGTTTTCCGTACTTGTGCTTGCAGGAGGAGGGCTTTCACTGCAGCATCTGCAGCTTGTTGTGCGTATGAGCGACATATATGTATGTGCAGGATTGTGGGCAGGAATATATGCAGCGGAAAAAAAACTTCCCCCTGAGCAGGCTGCTGCCGGTCCGTTCAGCACGTTTTTTCTGTATGGTATGATCCAGACAGCTGCCGCCCTGATTTCTCTGCTGCCGTATATTCCCGGATTTATTACGGCAGTGTGCCGCACATCTGTGCTGTTTGTGTTTCTCTTTTACGAAATTTTCAGGCATCCGTTTTATTCTGAACGGAACAGGAGTACTGCCGGTATGAAAAATGACAGCGGCATCAGCACCGTTGCTGCGCAGTACGGACTGTCCGCCCGGGAAACGGAAGTATTTGAGCTGGTCTGCCGCGGCAGAACAAACGAGGAAATTGCTGCCGGGCTTTTTATTTCACTTTCCACCGTAAAAACTCATCTTTCTTCCATATTTTTGAAAACCGGGGTACGGAACAGGCTTGAGGCTGCCGCGTTATGCCGGAAAAACTGAAAATCATACTTCCGGCCGATACCGGCACGACAGCGCATAGAGTATGGTTAGTACATATGGAGGCTCAGATGAAAAATTCTTTGTTGCAGATTTTCCTGTTTTCCTGTATGTTCCTGCTCGCTGCCGGAAGTGTCTGTGTGTCCTGCGTTTCTGCTCCGGATGCAGGGAATGCAAAACACGATATATCTGTTAATGCAGGAAAGAATATCAACGGTGATATTTTTACGTACAGTGTTTTTTCAAAAATAAAAAGTGTGCTGCTCGTCGACGAAAAGGACCGCTCAAAAAAGATGGAACTTTCAGCAGATGACTGGAGCTATAATCAGGATACGACCCGGATTGTCATAAACAGGCCTGTTCCTTTCAGTTCATACATAGTGTGTGTCCGGGGAGAAGGAGCGTTTCCGTATTCCTATGTCCTGAACGGTATCATTAATCTGAAGAATATGTATGTCGTGCTTAATGACCGGCTCGCTATAGACGGGTATGATTATACCTTCGATTCCGGAACAAACCGTCTGACGTTCCGCAGCGACATCAATATAAACGACTGTAAATGGTATATAACATACGACATGAACGGCGGCAGCGCTGCCTTAAGCGACGGATACTCCGGCGATAAGGATTATGACCGGCTGAGCTATTTTGAGGCACAGCACCGGAAGCAGTATCTTGATTCGTGGTACGACAGTCAGAATTCATTCTGGTTTTTTTCTGATTCTCCGTCTGAAGGACAGAAACCGGCTCTTGTGAAACGTGCTGCAACTCCGGCGGAACTGCAGACCATGAAATCTTTCCCTGTTTCCGTTATGAAAATCAGAATGAAAACGTCAGCTAAAAAACTTTCCCGTGAACTGGGATATACGATATCGTTTCCCCGGAAAATAACGCTTCCTGAATATAACGCGCAGTACACGACAGATTTTCAGACGATTGAAGAATATTCCGAAGCGGGAAAACTTGTAAAAAAACTGTATGTGTTCTACGAGCTTACATCGGAACCGGACAGCAGTCTTCCTTCGCAGCTGGGGCTGTATATTCTGCCGCCTGAGGTACCTGCAGGGACAGATGCGGACGAATCCGTCCGGGTGATCAGTTCGGATACGGCGGATCTTGGCATTCCCGTATCCAGACTCCGCTGCTGGGCGCTGTTTTCGGACAGCGGAAATGATTTGGCGGACAAACCCTCCGTGGTCAGTGAAACGCAGTGGTCATGGCATACCCGGAGTGCAGACTATATGCTGGAATCGGATTCCGTGTACGAGGCTGTCTGCGGGGCGTTTATCAGGCAGCTTGTAAAGTAAAAACAGAGCACCTCCTGCAGTCTTATACTAATGATATGTGTTTACAAACTAATAACATTAGTTTATAACAGTATTGTCGTAGTTTAGAGGGCTGATATGAGTACAAAAAGGGAACTGGATACGCAGACGATTCTTTCCTCTGCAGTCGAACTGGCAGAAGAAAAGGGGCTTGAAAACGTATCCCTGGTACAGGTTGCGGAAAAACTGGGTATAAAACCGCCGTCCCTGTACAATCATGTGAACGGGATGCAGGAGCTTACGGAGGGAATTGCAAAACTGGCTGTCGGCAGGCTGGAGGAAGTTGTGCGGAATGCGGCTGTAGGACGGTCGAAAGACGATGCTTTGACCGCTGTTGCTCTGGCATACCGCCGGTTTGCAGGAGAAAATCCTGAACTGTATAAAGCCATTTTAAGGTTCCCTGACTGTCATACTAAAGATGTCCGGGAAACGGGTCACGCCATTGTCCGTATTCTGTATCAGATAATGGAACCGTATCAGTACAGTAAAAAAGAAACTATTCACTTTGTCCGCGGGTTCCGCAGTGCTCTGCACGGCTTTGTTTCACTGGAAGCTGCAGGTTTTTTCAGGGACGGTGAGGCAGCTGTGGACGAAAGTTATAGGAAGCTTGTTTCCCGTCTTATTTCTACGTTACATACGGAAGAAGGTGCATAATATGTTTCAATATATCGCGCTGCCCATTGCAGGGTTTGTAGTAGGGCTTCTGATTGTTTCTCTTGGCGGTGGCGGCGGTGCCGTCTATGTGGGAATACTTACTGTTATATTCCATATATCTCCCGGAATAGCAGCGTCTACGTCGCTTGCAACGACTATTCCCACTACAGCGGTGGGAACACTGAGCCACTGGAAAGCGGGAAATGTGAACTGGCATTTCGGACTTACGATGCTTGCCGGTGGAGCAGCAGGGGCCGTCATAGGTTCTCTGTGTTCCGGTTTTCTTCCGGAGAATCTGTACAATAAGGTAACCGGGGCAATTCTGCTGCTTCTTGCCGTGCAGATGCTGGTTTCGCATATAAGGAAACCCCTGGCACAGAGCTGTGATCAGGGAACCGGTCAGACCTGTAAAAAATCGGGAACAGTAAAGGCTGTCTGTTTCGGACTGCTCGGCGGAATCATGTCCGGGCTTGTCGGACTCAGCGGCGGCGGGCCGATCATTGCAGGGCTGATGATTCTTGGCTGCCGGGCACTTGAAACGGTGGGGACTTCTGTTCTTGTGTTGTTCGGCATAGCTGTTACCGGTTTTCTTACGCATCTGGGAATAGGAAACATCGACTGGAAACTTACCGGCCTTCTGAGCGCAGGCACGGTCTGCGGAGCATTTGTCGGGCCTCTTCTCCTTAAACGGGCAGACAAAAAAAAGCTGGAAAAAATTCTTCAACCTGTACTTTTTATTATGATTGTTGTCATGGGTGGAATAGAAGTATTTAAATAACAGGGCGGGTACGATATGTAATA